>DASXTK010000121.1:0-2890 GCA_036505485.1 Acidimicrobiales bacterium | reverse complement strand
AACCCCCGGACGCCGAGCGTTGGTCGTGGTGTGGGCCAGGTCCCGTAGCCGCCAGGGCCGGCCCGCGGCGTCGTTGGCGCCGACCAGGGCCCGCAGCTGATCCAGCTCGGCTCGGGCTGCATCGGCATCGGCGCCCCGCAGGAGGAACAGCTCGGCCGGCCACCGATCCAACCCGTGAGCGGGCGCGTCGGCGGCGTCATAGGAGGACACCACGGCGTGGAAGTTGGTCCCGCCGAACCCGAAGGCGCTCACCGCGGCCCGACGGCTGACGGACAACCAGGGCCGGGCCTGATCACGGAACACGAACGGGCTGGTCTTGGGGTCGTAGGCCGAGTTGGGCTCGGTCATGTGGAGGGTGGGCGGCAGCACCCCGCGGTGCACGGCGTGGACCGCCTTGATCAGCCCGGCCATGCCGGCGGCGCACTTGGTGTGCCCGATCTGGGACTTCACCGAGCCCAGCACGCACGCGCCGGGGGCGACGCCCCGCTCGCTGAACACATCGGTGAGGGTGGTCAGCTCGGTGCGGTCACCGACCACGGTCCCGGTGCCATGGGCCTCGACCAGCCCCACGCTCGTCGGCGAGACGCCGGCGTCGTCGTAGGCCCGCTCCAGCGCCAGGCGCTGGCCTTCGGTCCGAGGCGCGGTCAGACCGAGGTGCCGCCCGTCGCTCGACGCGGCCACGGCGTCGAGGACGGCGAGGATGCGGTCCCCGTCCCGCTCGGCGTCGGCCAGCCGCTTGAGCACCACGCAACCGACACCCTCGCCCAGCACGATCCCATCGGCCGAGGAGTCGAAGGTGCGGCAGCGGCCCTTGGGTGACAAGGCATGGACGGCCGAGAACAACAGGTAGTCGTAGATGCCGTTGTGGAGGTCGGCGCCACCGCACAGCACCATGTCGGCGGCTCCGGTGCTGAGCTCCTTGCACGCTGCGGCCAGGGCCGCCAGCGAGGAACCGCAGGCGGCGTCGACGGTGTAGTTGGCTCCGCCGAGGTCGAGCCGGTTGGCGATCCGACCGGCGATCACGTTGGCCAGGACACCGGGGAACGAGTCCTCGGTCATGACCGGCAACTTGGCGGACACGGCCTGGGCCTGGTCGCCCAGGAACTGGGGCAGGGCCGACCGGAACCCGTACGCCGCGGCGAGGTCGGTGCCGGCCTCGGCCCCGAACACCACCGCCGTGCGGCCCCGGTCGAACTGACGGTCTGCATAGCCGGCATCGGCCAGGGCCGCAGCGGCGATCTCCAGGCTGAGGAGCTGGTCCGGGCCGATCGAGGTGACCGAGCGGGGCGGGATGCCGTAGCGGGTCGGGTCGAACGGCACCGACGGAACGAACCCACCCCAGCGCGACGGCGTCTTGTCGTGGGCGGTCGCGGCCTTGGCCGGGTCGGGCTCGTAGTAGCGGTCCACGCTCCAGCGGGCCGCGGGGACCTCGCTGATGGCGTCGACCCCGGCCACGATGTTGGCCCAGAACTCATCCATCCCCGCCGCTCCCGGGAACAGCCCGGCGGCACCGACGATGGCGATGTCCAGCCGGGCCGGCGGGCGGCCGCGGGCGGCCGCAGCGGCGCCGGGGCTGACGATCTGGTCCAGCAGATCGGCCGAGCCCTGGCTCACGTCGGTGTGGAGCTGGGCGATGGTGGTCGGGGCGTCCCGCAGGGCGGTGACCTGGCCGATCATGAACATGCCCTCGTCGCGCTGGGTGTCGGCGTCGACGGCCACCAACTCGTCGCCCTCACGGGCCAGGCCCTTGGCGGCGATGCGCAGCCGGCCGAGGTTGAGGGTCTCGAGCTCGGACCACATGTCCCGCACCGCGGTGTCGGCCTCGACCAGCTCGGTCTTGCGGTGCTCGAACGCGCCGACGTAGCTGCTGGCCACGCAGCGGGTGGCGTGTCCGGGAGAGGTCTCCAGCAGCACGGTGTCCTGGCTGGCCAGGGCCATCTGCTGGAAGGTCGGGGTGATGGCTCCGGTGGCCACCGCCTCGGCGGTGAGGACGTAGGCCGTGCCCATGAGCACCCCGATGCCCGCGCCCCGCTCCACCAGTGGGGTGGCCAGCGCGGCCACCATGGCCGCCGAGCGGGCGTCGTGGATCCCCCCGGCGAACAGCACCTCGACGTCGCTGAGGTCGTCGGCGGCCAGCAGCCGCTCGATCTGCTGTTGCCACAGGGTGAAGCTGCTGCGGGGACCGACGTGCCCACCGCACTCGCGGCCTTCGAAGACGAACCGACGGGCGCCGTCGGCCAGGAACAGGTCCAGCAGGCCGGGCGAGGGGACGTGCAGGAAGGTGGCGATGTCTTCGGCCTCGAGGGAAACGGCCTGCGACGGACGCCCTCCGGCGATCAGCGCCAGCGGCGGTCGGGCCTGGCGCACCACCGCCAGCTGCTCCTCCCGCAGCTCGGGCGGGACGAAGCCCAGGATCCCCACGCCCCACGGCCGCTCGCCCACCCGGTCGCGGGTCTGGTCCAGCAGCGTGCGGATCTCATCCCCCCGCATCAGCGACAGCGCCAGGAACGGCAGGCCACCGCCGTCGGCCACCGCCGCGGCCAGGGCGGCCCGGTCGCTCACCCGGGTCATCGGGCCCTGGGCGATCGGGTAGCGGAGGCCGTGGGTCGAGGCCAGTCGAGCGCCGGGGGCCAGGGGTCGCAGCTCACGGGCCGCGTCGAGCTGCTGATCGATGGCGGCCTGGAGGGCCTGGACGATGCCTCCGGCGGTGCGGAATCGATCGGCCAACCCCGAAGCGAAGGCTGCGTCCTGGCCCACCGGCAGGAGTTGGGCGTGGAGGTCGTCGGCGCCGAGACGGTCGGCGACGGAATCGTCCGCTTCCGGAGTGGGCAGATCGGGACGGGTGTAGACGCGGTGTCCGCTGACCACGACGGTCTCGCTGCCGTCCATG
>DASXTK010000120.1:0-3273 GCA_036505485.1 Acidimicrobiales bacterium | reverse complement strand
GCCCGGCAGCGGCGTCGCGGTCGCCCGTGTCATGCGGCACCGCCCGGCAGCGGCGTCGCGGGCCGCCCGTGTCATGCGGCACCGCCCGGCAGCGGCGTCGCGGTCGCCCGTGTCATGCGGCACCGCCCGGCAGCGGCGTCGCGGGCCGCCCGTGTCATGCGGCATCGCCCGGCAGCGGCGTTGCGGTCGCCCGTGTCATGCGGCCACCATCCGGCAGCGGCGTTGCGGCCCGCCCGTGTCCCGCCAATCCCTGGTGGGGGACGGCCGGGATCGGGTGGACTGGTCAGCGGGTGGGTGCACCGCGGTCCAGCTCGGCGGCGATCATCTGCAGATCGAAGCCCTCGTTCCTGATCCGGAGGTCGAAGTAGACCAGCGTGGCCACGATCGACACGAACGGCGTCGTGACCAGCGCCGGCACGATGCCGCCGATGGCGACCAGGATCCATCCCCACCGGTAGCCGACGGCCAGCGCGACGAACGAGAACGGCGCGGACAGGATGTTGCCGAGGAACGAGGCCATCACACCGCTCACAATTCCGATGCCCATGACCTGCCAGAACCGCGGGCGGACCAGGGCCACCGAGCGGGCCATGGCCTGGATCGGCCCGGTCTCCTCGACCATCACCGCCGGCGTTGTGACCAGGAAGAAGGTCATCGGCACCAGCGCCCCGACCAGGCATAGCAGGAGGCCGGCCAGCTTGAGCAGGAGGGTGAAGAAGAACACGGCGAGCAACGCGAGGAATCGGCGCCCGGTGGCCCGGATGGCCGGTCCAGGTTCCAACTCGCCACCGAGGTAGCTGGCGGCGACGATCCTCGAGATGGCCCCACCGACGAACGGGGTGACGAGGACGCTGGCCGCCACCGCGAACAGGCTGCCGAACAGGGCGGCGTTGGACGGCCCGGTGCTGGCCGCCTCCTCGAACAGGGAAGGGTCATCGAGCAGCCGGAAGAAGCTGTAGCCGCCGAGCAGGTCGCGCTGGAAGAACGCGGCCACCAGGTTGACCGGGATCAGGAAGACGGCCGCCACCAGGACGATCGTGCGCAGGTTGGCCTTGAGCAGCCGGAACGACCCGTCAAGGATGTCGCCGAAGGTCATCGGGTGCAGCGGCAACGGACCCGTCTGGGCCGAGCCGGCCTTCGGCAACGGCGGATACGGCGAAGGCACCCCCCATGCCGGCTGCCCGCCCGGCGGGCCCGGTGGGGGTCCCCACCCCCGCTGCCCAGCCGGCGGGCCCGGTGGGGGCCCCCACCCCGGCTGCCCACCCGGCGGTTCCCAACCCGGCTGCCCGCCTGGCGGTTCCCAACCCGGCTGCCCACCCGGCGGGCCCCACCCCGGCTGCCCACCCGGCGGGCCCCACCCCGGCTGCCCACCCTGGGGTGGCGGTCCTGGCGGCAGACCCCAACCGGCACCACCCGGCGGCGGGCCGGGCGGGGTGGTCGAGCCGGGCTGACCGGACGGTTGGTCCGGTGGGTGCCAAGGTGGCGGTGGGTCGCTCACAACCTTCCTTTCATCGGCGCTCGCGCGCATTGTCACGAGGCCATCCGGGACGGTCAACGGCGTCCGACAAACCTGTGAAAGGGTTCGGACTCCACTGTTGGTCGCCGACGTGACATCCTTGGCCGATTGCCGGTGCTGGGGAAGGGGGCGGTTTGGCGTGAAGGGCAGGGTACTGGTCGTCGACGACGACCCGTCGCTCGGTGAGATGCTCGGGATCGTCCTGCGCCAGGAGGGCTTCGAGCCGGTGTTCGTCCGCTCGGGTGACCAGGCCATCGCCGCCTTCCACCAGGCCAAGCCCGACCTGGTCCTGCTCGACCTCATGCTACCGGGCAAGGACGGTCTCGAGATCTGCCGCGAGCTGCGCCTGGAGTCGGGCGTGCCGATCGTCATGCTGACCGCCAAGACCGACACGGTCGACGTGGTCCTCGGGCTCGAGTCGGGGGCAGACGACTACATCACCAAGCCGTTCTCGGCCAAAGAGCTGGTCGCCCGCATCCGCGCCCGGCTGCGCCGCCGCGACACCGACGGCGCCGAGACCCTCCGCTTCCACGACATCGAGATGGACGTGATGGCCCACCAGGTGACCAAGGTTGGCAAACCGGTCAACCTGACCCCGCTCGAGTTCGAGCTGCTGGCCACCCTGGCCAGGCGGCCCCGCCAGGTGTTCACCCGCGAGGTGCTGCTCGAGCAGGTCTGGGGCTACCGCTACGCCGGCGACACCCGGTTGGTGAACGTGCACGTCCAGCGGCTGCGGGCCAAGATCGAGGACGATCCAGAGAACCCTCGGGTAGTGCAGACTGTGAGGGGCGTCGGCTACCGGATCGGTCCGGAGGGCGGTGCCGTGGATGCGTCGGCGCAGGCGGGTGATCAGGGATAGCAGTGGGCCGCTTCAGCCTCGCCCGGCTCGACCTGCGGGCCAGGGTGGTGCTGTTCACGTCGGCGATCGTGGTCGGCGCGCTGTTGCTGCTCGGCGCCGCCCTGCACGCGTTGCTGGCCAAGTCCCTGTACAGCCAGCACAGCGCCGACGCGATCCAGCAGGTCAAGCTCCTCACCAGCCAGAACGGGTTGGGTGACGTCACCGGCCTCGACAGCAAGCAGATCCAGGTGAAGCTGCGCGACGGGCTGATCGCGGGCCCCGGCGGTCAGCCCAGCTTCAAGGCAGTGGTGTTGCACGACGCGAATGGCGACGAGACCGTCTCCGATTCCAACTACCGCTACGGGCACGTGCCGGTCGGGCTGGCCGACCGGGTCGGGACCCATACCGAGTTGGCCCTGGTGTACGTCCGGTCGCCCGTCGGCGCTGGCCGCATGCTGATCGTCGGCGCCCCGATCCGCATCGAGCAGAGCGACCAGGCCGGCCTCCAGGAGGCCTACTTCTTCTACCCGCTGAACTTCCAGGAGGAGACCCTGGCCAGGCTCTCCAACTTCCTGCTCATCGTCGGCGCCGGACTGCTCGCGGCCGTCGTCATCCTGGCCGCGATCTCGATCGGACGGGTGCTCAAGCCGATCCAACGGGCCAGGGACGTCGCCGAGGAGATCGCGGCCGGGAATCTGGCCGCCCGCATCCCCCAGGCGACCAGCCAGGACGACTTCGGCAAGCTGGCTGAGTCGTTCAACCGGATGACCGACAACCTGGCCCAGAAGATCGGGGAGCTGGAGCACGTCGGCAGCCTGCAGGCCAGGTTCGTGTCCGACGTCAGCCACGAGCTGCGCACGCCGCTGGCGACGGTGCGCATGGCCGCCGACTACATCCACGCCGCCCGCTCCGGCCTGCC
>DASXTK010000119.1:0-1989 GCA_036505485.1 Acidimicrobiales bacterium | reverse complement strand
CGGTTGACTACGCGGTGATGGAGGGCGCGGCCACAGTCGGCCGGGTGGGCACGGTCCCCGGCGACTTCGGCTGGAACGACGTCGGCGACTTCCACACCCTCGGCGAGATCCTGGCGTCCGACGCGGCCGGCAACGTCATCGTCGGCAAGGAGGCCACGGAGAAGCCCGGCGTGCTTCTCCGGGAAACCGAGGGTCTGGTCGTGGTCCCGAACTCCGGTCGGCTCGTGGCGGCACTGGGCATACGCGATTTGATCATCGTGGACACCCCGGATGCGGTGCTGATCTGTCCGCGAGACCGGGCCCAGGAGGTCAAACACCTGGTGGACGAGCTCAAGAACCTGGGCGAGCTGGGCTACATCTAGCTGTCGGGCGGGCCTCGGGGTGTCCGGGGCCCTGGCGGTCGGGGTGAGGACCGCGCCGTTACGGATGCGTGGGTCTGCCGGGCCTTGTTGTGCGCCGGGAGGAGTCGCGTCGGGTTCTGTGTGCTCCCGTCGCCCCCCAAGGGGCGGGAGTATCACACATAAGTCGCATGACGCGCTGGTCGGGGTCTACTACGTTGACTGGGTGAGGCGCTGGTGCACTCAAGGGTGAGTTCCAGGGCTGCGAGGGCGCTGGCGGGCTCGATGAGATTGTCGGCGTGGCCATTCAGGCAGGCCAGCACGTGGTCGATCATCGCCGCGTAGGGGCTGGCGGTGGGCAGCTCGATGGGACGTTCGCCGTCGGCGGTGTACTCGGTCAGAATGCTCGGGCCTTGCCCGGTGAACCCGGCGCGCATGCTGTATTCCAGCACCGCGCCGGTGAAGGTGGCGCGGTAGCCGCCGCGCATCCCGTAGGCCTTGGGCATCAGCGACGAACTGCTGCATCGGGCGATGGCCTGCGGGTAGCCGAGAACGACCTCGGCCACCGAGCCCTTCCCGGCGGGGCCGTCGGTCCCTGCGACGTGGACGGTGTCGGGCCGGCCCAGCAGGCCGGTTACCAGGTCGAAGTCGGCGTGCATCATGTCCAGCGCCAGCGTCTGCAGGCCGAGGTCGTATCCCTCCCACAGCAGCGCGGTGCGGCCCTCGATCTCGAGGACCTTCAGCGGTCCGTACCGCTGGTCGGCCGCGGCCTGACGCAGCTGCTGGTTGGCCGGGCTGAAGCGGGAGAACATGTCCACGAACGCCCGGCGGCCGGTCGCCTGTTGCGCGGCCACGATGCGGTGGGCGTCGTCGAGCGTGGTGGCCAGCGGCAGTTCGATGAGCACGTCCTTGCCCGCCTGCATGGCCCGCACGGCGGTGTCCGCGTGCAGCCCGGTGGGTAGGCAGATGTCCACCAGGTCCACCGCCGCGTCGGTGATCACGGCATCGATATCGGTGCTGGTGGCGAACCCGAACTGGTCGCTGATCTTCGCCAGCTTCTGCGGCGTCCGGCCGAAGACGACCACCTCGTCGACGTCTGGGCGCGCGGCATACACGGCAGCATGGGCCTGACCGAAACCAGTGCCCAACAACGCGATCTTCATGGCGTCGACTCCTCTCGCTGGGGCTGGGCACAGGCCGGTGCCTCGCGACCGAGCACGTGACGGAACGGAGCCTCGCCCACCACGCTAAGTGGCTGGTACGACATTCCCGTCTACTCAAACTGATCCGCCCAGCTCAAAGCCACCGCCCTGGGGTCACCATTACCGAGACGGGAGACCGGCGTAGAGCTCTGTCACGCGGCGTAGAGGGCGAGCAGCACGCCGTCGCTCTCTGGGAGCAGGGCCGACGCCATGCCCTCGGCTGCCAGGGCGGCCCGTAGGCGATGCGCGTCCGCACCCAGCCGCAGCCACGCGGCGGGGCTCGTTTCCGGCGGGGTGAGGCGGAGGCTGGCCGTCGCGCCGTTCTCGGGGAGGATCTCCGCCGGAGTCACGGCCGTACCGGGAGCGAGGTGGCCGGTGACCGTCGTGAGGGCGCGGTCCACCGCGGCGGTGTCGACCGCCTTTCCCGGAACGCTCCGGGAAAGGTCGTC
>DASXTK010000118.1:0-7610 GCA_036505485.1 Acidimicrobiales bacterium | reverse complement strand
ACTGCCGGTCGTGCATGTCGAGGCAGGCGAAGACGTGGTGGACATCACCTCGTCCACCGAGCGTTCCGGCCGTTCCCCGCATCCGCCTGTCCCGGTCTGAGGGACGGACGTGATCCGCGGATGGCTCATCAGTTACGCCCGGGCCGTGCGGTTCAAGGAGTGGGGCACGATGGACCAGGGCGAGTCAGGGCTGGAGCAGCCGGCCCAGGCGGCGGGACGCGATCCGCATGCCGACCCAGCCCATGACCGCCAGGTACAGCGCGTGCCAGATCAGGCCAGGGTGGATGTCACCCAGGACGACCGCTCGGGACAGCACCACGCCCTGGTAGAGCGGCGTGACCCGGACGATGGCCTCGAGCGTCGCCGGGTAGCGGTCGAGCGGGAAGAAGGTCCCCGAGAACAGGAACAGCGGGACCAGGGCCAGGGTGACCAGGTCGAAGTCGATGAACGAACGCATGTAAGTCGTCGCGCCTAGACCGGCGCCGGCGAACGCGAAGCCGACCAACAGGGCGACCGGCACAGCCAGCAGTCCCCACCACGACTCCACCAGCCCGAACGCGGCCATGGCCCCGAGGAAGGTCGTGGCGTAGAACGCTCCCCGGCCGAGCGACCACATCAGCTCGCCCCGGATGACGTCACGGACGCTGAGCGGTGTCGCCAGCATGGCGTCGAAGATGCGCAGGTACTTGAACTTCACGAAGAAGTTGAAGGTGGCGTCGAACATGGCGCCGTTCATCGCCGCGTTGGCCAACATGGCCGGGGCGACGAACTGCCGGTAGGAGATCGGGACCCCGCCGGGGCCGGGCAGATCGCCGACCAGCTCACCGACCCCGATGCCGATGGAGAGCAGGAAGAAGATCGGTTCGACGATGCCGGTCACGAAGATCGGCCACGAGTAGCGGTAGGCCCGTCCTTCCCGTTCCACCACCCGCAGGGCCCGGCGGGAACCCGCGGTCGAGCGGCTCAGACGGGGCGAGGCCGTGGCCAGGGCGACCAGGCTCACGGGGTCAGCCTCCGGCTGAAGTTGCGGACGCCCCAGAGGGCGCCCGCGGCGATGCACCCGGCCAGGAAGGCGATGTGCCCGAGGGCGGCGGCCAGGCCCAGCGATCCGGTGGTTGCTCCCCGGCACAGCTCGACGCCGTGCCACAACGGCGTGATCCACGCCACCGGGCGGATGCCGGCGGGCAGGTTCTCCAGGGGGAAGAACGTCCCCGAGAACAGGAACATGGGCAGCACGAGGATCCGCATGACCACCGCGAAGTAGACGTCGGTCTGCTGGACCACGGCGAAGGCCACGAGCGGAGCGGCGAAGGCCAGCGCACAGAGCACCGCGGCCGGGATGGCCAGGATCGCCCAGGCCGAGGGGACACCGCCCAGCAGGGCAGCGACGATGACGAAGGGCACCGCGTGCATCCCCACCTGGATTCCGATCCACGTGACGTAGCCGAAGTAGACGTCGGCCGGACGCAGCGGGGACGCCACCGCGGCGTTGAAGTGGCCCTGCCACTTCACGCCCCCCATGACCGGCCACAGCGAGGAGCCGGCGGCGGACTGCAGGGCCGAGGCGGCGAGCAGGCCCGGGGCGACGAAGGTGAGGTAGTCGAGACCGCTGACCGAGCCCTTGTCGTCGACCAGCCCACCGAGCCCCAGGCCCATGGCCCCGAGGAACAGGATCGGTGTGACCAGCCCGGAGAACACGCCGCCCCGCCACAGCCGGCGCCAGACCCGGGCCTCACGCTCGACATAGCGCAGAGCCGGCAGGAGCGCCGCCGGACGGGCGACGACCACGTCGGCGGTGGCCGCGGCGGTGGCCACCGGTGCTCAGTCCTCCAGGCTGCGCCCGGCGAGCTGGAGGAACACGTCCTCCAACGAGGCCCGCCGCACCAGCACCGAGTCGTGGGTCGTATCGATCGCGGCCACCCGGCCCACGATGTCGTCGCCGTGGTTGGTGTAGATCAGGACCCGGTCGGCCAGGGGCTCGACGGTGGCCAGCGCTTCGGCCGCCACCTTCTCCAGCCGGTTGAGGGCCGCCGCCTGCACCTCGGGCTCGGGGTAGCGCAGCTCCACCACCTCACGGGTGCAGTAGCGCTCCACCAGCGAGCGGGGCGATCCCCCGGCCGCGATCTGACCCTCATCCATGATCACGAGCCGATCGCAGAGCTGCTCGGCTTCCTCCATGTAGTGCGTGGTCAGCACCAGGGTCACGCCCTCGCGCTTGAGCTGGTAGAGCCGCTCCCACAGCAGGTGGCGGGCCTGGGGGTCGAGCCCGGTGGTGGGCTCGTCGAGCAGCAGCAGCTCGGGCCGGTTCATCAGTCCGCGGGCGATGGTGAGGCGCCGCTTCATCCCGCCGGACAGCGGGTCGACCCGCGAGTCGCGCCGGTCGGTGAGCCGGGCGAACTCCAGCAGCTCGGTGGCCCGCTGCTTGATCTCGGACATCGGGATCCCGAAGTACCGGCCGTAGATGACCAAGTTCTCCCAGACCGACAGCTCGTTGTCGAGGTTGTCCTCCTGGGGGACAACGCCGATTCGAGCCCGGATCTGGGGGCCGTTGTCGCGTGGGTCGAGGCCCAGGACCCGCAGGTCGCCGTCGGTGCGGGGCGAGACGCAGGCGATCATCCGCATCGTCGAGGTCTTGCCGGCGCCGTTGGGTCCCAGGAAGCCGAAGGCCTCGCCCGGGGCGACCGCGAAGTCGATGCCATCGACCGCGACGAACGAGCCGAATCGCTTGGACAGCGCCTTGGCTTCGACCAGTGCAGGCGCGTCATCGGAGGAGGGGAGAGGCGCCGGCATCGCCGATCGACGCTATCGCCGGTGCCCTGGGATCCCGGCAGGAGTTTCGCCCCGTTTCCGGTCCGAGCCTGGCCGTTTCGCGTTCACGATCCCGTTATGGGGAGCACCTTCGTAGGATCGGGGACCGATGCCGTACGTCTACGGATTCGATCACGAGCACGCCCGTCCGCCGATGGACATGAAGGACCTGCTCGGGGGGAAAGGCGCCAACCTCGCCGAGATGACCTCGGTGCTGCAGCTGCCTGTGCCGCCCGGGTTCACCATCACCACCGACGCCTGCCGTGCCTACCTGACCGGAAGCTGGCCCGCCGGCCTCGACGACGAGGTGGCCGACCACGTTCGTCTACTGGAGGCGGCCATGGGCCGGCGTCTTGGGGATCCGGCTGATCCCCTGCTGGTCAGCGTGCGCTCCGGGGCCAAGTTCTCGATGCCGGGGATGATGGACACGGTCCTCAACCTGGGGCTCAACGACGCCAGCGTCGAAGGGTTGGCCGCGGTCACCGGCGACGAGCGCTTCGCCTTCGACTCCTACCGGCGCTTCATCGCCATGTACGCCCGCATCGTGCTCGACCTCGACGGCGAGCCGTTCGAGACCGCGTTGGAGCAGGCCAAGGCGACTGCGGAAGTGCGCAGCGATGCCGAGCTGCCGGCGGGCCCGCTCCGGGAGCTCTGTGCGACCTCGTTGGCGTTGGTGGCCTCGGAGACCGGCTCGCCGTTCCCGCAGGATCCGGCGGATCAGCTGCGAGGGGCCATCGAGGCGGTGTTCTCCTCGTGGGACGGGGCTCGGGCTCGGGCCTATCGGGAGCGGGAGAAGATCTCGCACGATCTGGGGACCGCGGTCAACGTCCAGGTCATGGTGTTCGGCAACCGCGACGACCGGTCCGGTACGGGGGTGGGCTTCACCCGCAACGCGGCGACCGGGGAACCTCGGCCGTACGGGGATTTCCTGATCAACGCCCAGGGCGAGGACGTCGTGGCCGGGATCCGCAACACCGAGGACCTCGATGCCATGGCCGAGGAGTTCCCGGAGATCCACGCCGAGCTGCTGGCGATCTTCGACCGGCTCGAAGCGCACTACCAGGACATGTGCGACACCGAGTTCACCATCGAGCAGGAAAAGCTCTGGATGCTGCAGACCCGGGTGGGCAAGCGCACCGGCCGGGCCGCGCTGCGCATGGCCGTGGACATGGTCACCCAGACCGACCGGGGCTGGACCATCAGCCGGGAGGAGGCGCTGCTGCGGATCACCGAGGACCACCTGGACCAGGTCCTTCATCCGCAGTTCGCCGGCAATGGTGTCGACGTTTTGACCACCGGTCTGGCTGCGTCGCCCGGCGCCGCGGTGGGCAAGGTGTACTTCACCGCCGACGATGTGGTGAGCGCAGCGGAGCGCGGCGAACCGGCGATCCTGGTCCGCAACGAGACGTCGCCCGAGGACGTCCACGGCATGCAGGCGGCCCAGGGCATCCTCACCGCCCGGGGAGGGCTGGTCAGCCATGCCGCAGTAGTGGCCCGGGGCTGGGGGATTCCCGCCGTCGTTGGCGCCGAGGCGCTGCAGATCAGCGGCCGGGCCTTCACGGTGGGGGACGTGACCGTGCAAGAAGGCGACGTGATCTCCGTCGACGGCACGACCGGCACCGTCGTCGTCGGCGAGGTCGAGCTGACCGCGGCGGAGCCGCCCGACGAGCTGCGCACCATCCTGGCCTGGGCCGACGAGGTGCGGGGCGGCGACAACCCCAACCAGTCGTGGCTGGGGGTTCGGGCCAACGCCGACACCGGCCCCGACGCCGCCCAGGCCCGCTCGTTCGGGGCCGAGGGCATCGGCCTGTGCCGCACCGAGCACATGTTCCTGGCCGAGGACCGCCTGCCGATCGTGCGCGAGATGATTCTGGCCGACACCGCCGAAGGCGAGGCGGCGGCACTCGAGAAGCTGCGGCAGGTCCAGCGAGCCGACTTCGTGGAGGTGCTGGCGGCCATGGACGGGCTGCCGGTCACCGTCCGGCTCCTCGACCCGCCGTTACACGAGTTCCTTCCGGCGACCGACGAGCTGGCCATCAAGGCGGCGACGACAGGCCTGACGGACGAGGAGCGGGCGCTGTTCGCCGCCGCGGAAGCCTGGCAGGAGCAGAACCCCATGCTCGGGACCCGGGGAGTGCGGCTGGGGGTGATCAAGCCCGGCCTCTACGCCATGCAGGTGCGGGCGCTGTTGGAGGCCGCGGCCGAGCGGGTCGGGGCCGGGGGCACGCCGGTGGTGGAGGTGATGATCCCCCTCACCGTGAACCGGGAGGAGTTGGCCACGGCCCGAGGCTGGGTCGAGCAGGCCATCGCCGACGAGTCGGCCGCCGATCTCGATGTGACCATCGGGACCATGATCGAGACGCCGCGGGCCGCGCTGCGGGCCGATGAGATCGCCGAGGTGGCCGATTTCTTCAGCTTCGGGACCAACGATCTGACCCAGATGACCTTCGGGTTCAGCCGCGACGACGTCGAGGCCCGGCTGATGCCGGCTTACCTGAGCCAGGGCCTGTTGCGCGGCAACCCGTTCGAGACCATCGACATGGACGGCGTAGGTGAGCTGGTGGCGACCGGGATCGTGCGGGGTCGGGCCACCCGTCCATCGCTGAAGGTGGGCGTCTGCGGCGAGCACGGCGGCGATCCTGAGTCGATCGCCTTCTTCTTCGGCGCCGGCGTCGACTACGTGTCCTGCAGCCCCTATCGGGTGCCGGTGGCGCGATTAGCTGCCGCTCAAGCGATCATCCGCTCGATAACTGGGTAACGAAAGGGGCACTAAACACCGAATACCCGTCTGTACCGGGCTTGCTCGTTACACTCGGGGGACCGAAGGGGAGTAGCCCCGAAACGGCGTCATCGTCAGCACGGTGCCCATATTGCGCCCGGTGACGTCGGCCTCACGGCGGGCGAGACCTTCGGCTGGTCAGCCGTTTGGCCCAACAGCCGGAGGAACAACGCACCGTGTTCAGCGCCTTGCTCACAGCCTCGGCATCCGAGACCACCGACAAGTTCGCCACCTTCAGCGTTGCGCCTTGGATCTGGGTGGCGTTCGTCGCCTTCGTGTCCACCCTGCTGGTGATCGACCTACTGCTGGTCCACCGCACCGCCCACGTCATCAGCACCAAGGAAGCGGCCATCGAATCGGCGGTGTGGATCGCCATCGGCGTGGCGTTCACCGGCGTGATCTTCGCCTGGCACGGTGGTCCCGCCGCCGGCGAATACATCTCCGGCTACCTCATCGAGAAGAGCCTGTCGGTCGACAACGTGTTCGTGTGGGCCCTGATCATGAGTTACTTCGCGGTGCCCCGCGAGTATCAGTTCCGGGTGTTGTTCTGGGGAGTCTTCGGCGCCCTGGTCCTGCGGTTCGCCTTCATCTTCGCCGGGGTTGCCCTGCTCAATCGCTTCAATTGGATGCTGTTCGTCTTCGGTGGCTTCCTGGTGGTCACCGCCATCCGGCTGGTCGGACACAGCGACCAGGAGGTGAACCCGGAGAACAATCCGGTGCTCAAAGTGGTGCGCAAGATAATTCCGTCATCTACGCGCTACGACGGCCAGAATCTCTTTACGCGGGTCAATGGCAAACGGGTGGCTACGCCGCTGTTACTCGTGCTCGTGGTGGTGGAGACCAGCGACGTGGTTTTCGCGGTGGATTCGATCCCGGCAATTCTGGCTGTCAGCCGGGAGCAGTTCATCGTCTTCAGCTCGAATGCCTTCGCCATACTCGGCCTGCGTTCGCTCTACTTCCTGCTCGCGGATCTGCGGGACCGGTTCGACTATCTGCAGCAGGGGCTGGCGGTCATCCTGGCCTTCGTCGGGATCAAGATGATCGTGAGCGAGTGGCCCGGCTACCACATCGACACCTTCATCAGCCTGGGCTTCATCGCCCTGGTCCTGGCGGCCTCGATCGTCGTGTCCTGGTTCTTCGACCGGAACAAGGAGGATTCGGACGAGATCGAGGAGGTCGAGGAACCCGACCGCGCCCTCACCAAGCGTGACGCTTAGGCCGCTTCAGAGAGTTGATTTCGTAACTCTTTCTCCACCTGACCGTTTTGGGTGGCGGAGTACCTTCGGCATACGTCTCCGAACGACGGGGTATTGGAGACGGTCGTGACACTGGAGGTGCCATGGAAGTAGCCAGCAGTCCCTATCCAGCGAGCTTCACGGTCGATTCCCCCGAGAAGATTGCGCGGTGGCGGCCGCTCGTCCAGTGGTTGCTCGCCATCCCCCACCTGATCATCCTCTACGCCCTGGGCGTCGTGTCCCAAGTCGTGGCGATCGTCAGCTGGTTCGTGGTGCTGATCACCGGCAAGCTGCCAGCGGGAATAGCGGGATTGCAGGCCTTGTATGTGCGCTACGAGTACCGCGTCCAGGCGTACATCTCGTTCCTGCTCGAGGATTACCCGCCGTTCAGCTTCAAGACCGAGAGCCATGATCCCGGCGATTACTCACGGGTGGTGACCGAGTTCGAACCGCAGTTGGAGAACCGCAACCGGCTCACTGTGTTCTTCCGGTGGCTGCTGGTGATCCCGCACATCATCGCTCTGATCGTCTTGGGCATCGCGACCTTCTTTGCCATGATCGTCGCGTTCTTCGCGGTGCTGTTCACCGGCCGCTGGCCCGAAGGGCTGCGCAACTTCGTGGTCGGAGTGATGCGGTGGAACATCCGTGTGTCGGCCTACTCCCTGCTGCTGACCGACGACTATCCGCCGTTCAGCCTGGAGTAGTCGTATTTCGCTGTTTCCTTCTGGCAGCGCTCATGGACGTGATCGTCCCGAGCGCTGCCAGAAGCGCGTCTAGGACCTGCGCGG
>DASXTK010000117.1:0-5769 GCA_036505485.1 Acidimicrobiales bacterium | reverse complement strand
GCAGTGCCAGCACGGTCGCTCCGCAGATCGACAGGACGAACGCGATCTGGCGGGCCGACCCGGCCCGCAGGTTCCCGGCCAGGAGCCGCAGCTTCAGTCGGATGAAGAGCCCAACCACTGCAAACCGTCTTGGGCGTGGCCCTGGGCGCCGACCAGGTCCAGGAACGCCTGGTTGAGGCTCCGCCCGGCTCGGACCTGAGTGGTCGGTCCTTGGGCCACCAGATAGCCGTGGTTCATCACCGACACCCAGTCGCACAGGCGCTCGACCAGGTCCATGACGTGGCTGGAGAAGATCACCGTCGACCCGGACGCGGTGTAGCGCTGCAGCACCTCGACGATGGTGTTCGTGCTCACCGGGTCCACGGCCTCGAACGGCTCGTCGAGGAACAGCACGACCGGGTTGTGCAGCAGGGCGGTGGCCAGGCCGATCTTCTTGCGCATGCCGGTGGAGTAGTCGACGACGAGCTTGTCGGCCGCGTCCTCCAGGTCCATGACCCGCAACAGGTCCTGGGTCCGGCGCTCGACCTCGGCCCGGGGGATGCGTCGCAGCTGGCCGCTGTAGATCAGCAGCTCACGACCGGACAGCCGTTCGAACAGGCGGAGCTCGGCCGGCAGCACGCCGATCTGGGCCTTGGCCGCGACCGGGTCCCGCCACACGTCCTCGCCGGCCACGGTGATGATGCCGGCATCGGGGCGCAGCAGCCCGGTGATCATGCTCAGGGCGGTGGTCTTGCCGGCGCCGTTGGGTCCGACCAGACCGGCGAAGCTGCCTTCGGGGACCGACAGCGTGATGCCGGCCACCGCCACCTGATGACCGAACCGCTTGAACAGTCCCTCGGTCCGGAGCGCGTTCACCGGCACGCACCGTACCGACCGTCGGGCGGGACTCGGCTCCTAAGCGCCAGCGCCGGCGGCACCCGCTTGATCACGGAAGAGGTTGAACAGGCTGCAGCCGCCACCGACGACCTCGCCGAACAGGCGCTGGGGGTCGACGCCCTCCTCGGACCGGAACTTCAGGTCGACCATGACGTAGCCGGTGGGCTGGTCGATCCATTCCGAGCCCGAGAGGTTCAGCTCGCCGTCGGTGTAGGTGCCGGTCATGGCGAACTTGCCGCTGGGCACGCCCGGGTTCTCCGGCACCTCGTAGAACTCGTAGGTGGCGGTGACCTTGCCGTCGCCCTCGTCCTTGGTCGTGAGGGTGATCCCGGTCATGCCCTGGTTGCAGCCGTACTTGCCGGAGAAGGTTCCGATGTACCACGCGTCCGTCGAGGTCCGTTGCACCGTGAACGTGGTGCAGCCTGTCCCTTGGACCGTGCCGTCGAGCTGGGTGGGGTTCTCGCCTGCAGCCACCTCGGCCCGGAGGCCCACCATCTCGGAGGCGCCGCCCTGGTCGATCCAGCGGTAGCCGTCCAAGCTCAGTTGGTTGTCGGCCAGCGTGCCCTCCATGGAGTAGCGGCCGGTGGCGGTGCCGGGGTTGGTGTCGGCGGGGTGGTAGGCGAAGTTGGCGCCGATCTGGCCGTCGCCGCGGTCGTCGACGGCGAGGATCAGCCCGGCCTCGCCCTGGGCGCAGGTGTAGGTGCCCTCCCAGATGCCGGTCAGGGAATCGTCGGCGCCGGCCACCACCTGTCCCAGGTCGCCGGCATCGCCGCCGTTGGCCGGTTGGGTGGTGCCGCTGGTCGGCGGGTTCGACAGGTCGTCGTCTCCTGAGCAGGCCGCAGCTCCTCCGGCCAGCACAACCAATCCGCCGATGAACACGGCGCGACGAGCCCAGCAATTTCCTCTATGCCCCAGCATGGCCAGCACTCTTGCACCTCAGAGCCCTCGGGTGGAATCACCCCCGGTCAGGCGATGGTGGACTCGTAGCGGTTGGTGACCACTTCGCCGTCGGGCAGCCGCAGCTCCAGGTCCAGGCCGACCGGGCCGGGGGCGTCCGGTACCACGAGCTGGAGGGTTCCGACCCGGGCGCAGGTGTCGGCCGGGATCTCGCCGCCCCAGCGCCAGGCGTGATCGCCGCCGGACCAGGCCAGCTTGGCCGTGACCTCGGCCCGGTCGATGGGGTCGCGCCGATCACTGACCACGTGGACGTCCAGCGCCACCGCCTCGCCTGCGGTCAGGACCGCCGGTGGACGGTCGGCCACCACGATCACGGGCCGGCACGCCTCCCGCAGCGTGGACAGCCCCAGCTTGGGGATCCGCTGGTGGTCGAGCACCGACCACGACACCGCCGGATGGTTGTCGGCGAAGCAGAACTGGGCGAAGCCGCCGGCCGGCCGGTACTTCAATCTCCTGAGAGTCTCGATGTGGTGCTTGATCACGGTGGCCTGGTAGCGCTGGGTGGCGGCCTGCCACGACTCGAAGGTGGCGTGCTCGTCCGGCGGGATGTAGCGGTCGAAGCCGGCCTTCTGCAGCCCGTGGGTGTGCTTGAGCCGGGCCCAGTCGAGGTCGGGCCAGCGCTCCGGCTCCATGAACCCCACGCTGTCCATGCTCGGCACCGCCTGGGCCCCGAACTCGGTCACGAACCGGGCCATCCGGGGCAAGGTCCGGCAGAAGGCCGGGAAGCTGCGCTCGTCCCCCCAGTACCAGCCGAAGTAGAGGTGGGAGTCGGTTCCGTCCAGCCGGGGCGGATGGGGCAGGACGCCGGAGTGCGGGATCACCGGCCGGGTGCCGTCGGCCCGCTGGAAGGCCCGCTTGAGCGCCCCATCTAGCAGGGTCTTGTTCCAGGTCGGGAGCTGTTGGGCCGCCGCCACCTTGCCCAGCAGCGCGGTCTTGTTGGCCACGCTTCCGGTCCACTCGGTGTCCTCGATGGCCATGGGCTCGTTGTGCGCGCACCACAGGGCGATCGACGGGTGATGGCCGAGGAGGTCGACCGCGGCCCGGGCCTGGTGCACGGCCTGACGGCGGATCCCCCGGGCGTAGCCCCACTGCAGCGGGAAGTCCTGCCAGAGCAGCAGACCTGCGGCGTCGGCTGCCTCGTACAGCTCGGGCCGGGTGACGTGGGCGTGGATCCGCAGGAGATCCAGTCCGGTCTCGACCGCCAGATCGACGTCGCGGTGCAGTTCCTCCGCCGTGGCCTCGCCCAGGGCCATGCGGGTGGGTCCGTGGTTGCTGCCCTTGAGGAACAGGCGCTCGCCGTTGACCGAGCAGATCCAGTTGCGTAGGCGGATGGTCCGCAGCCCGGTGCGCAGGGAGCGCTGGTCGCTCAGGCTCCCGCCTTCGGCGCCTCCGAGGTGGACCGAGACCCGCACGTCGTAGAGGTGGGGCTTGCCCAGGGCGTGGGGCCACCACAGGGCCGGCCGCTCGACGGTGAGGGTCCAGTCGATGGTGTTGGTGCCGCTCGCCAGCGACCGCTCGGCCCCGTGGTACTGGTTGCCGATGGTGGACTGGACCTGCACGGTGCGGGCCTCGTCGGAGTCGAGCACGGCGTGGAACGCCACGACCGCCCGCTCGGCGTTGGCCTCGCGGCACAGCACCCGTAGCTGGCTGATCTTCACGGGTCCGGTCTCGGTGACCCGCACGGGCCGCCACAGTCCGCCCGGGTTCCAGTCGGGGTCGATGCAATCCCAGTGCTGGAACACGCCGGTGATGTTCCGCTTCGCCGCCTGGTCGTGCTGGGGCGCGCACGTTACCTCCAGGGCCAGGGTGTGCTCGGAACGGGCCCGCAACGCCTCGGTGATCTCGAAGGTGTGAGGCATGAAGTAGCCCTCGGTGTCGCCGAGGTAGGCCCCGTCGAGCCAGTGATCGCCCTGGTAGAACAAGCCGTCGAAGGTGAGCCAGGCCCGTCTTCCGGCTTCCGGGACGGGGTGCTCGAAGCGGCAGCGGTGCAGCAGTGGTCCGTCGCTGGTGCTGAAGGCCGGATGCGAGCGCCAGTGGCCCGGGACGGTGATCGGCTCCCAATCCCGGTCGTCGAAGCTCTCTTCGTAGTAGATCCGGCGCAGGTCGTCGTCGGCATCAACGGCCCGCCAACCGTCGGTCAGCTCCATGCATCCGGAAGACTACGGTCGGGCGAAGGCCGACGCCGATACGGGGCGGAGGGTGGGGGTCGGGCTGGAGCGACCGGTCCTCGCTCGGGGCTTCCCGCCGCACGTTGATCTGCGAAGAGCCCCAGCGCAGGTCGAAGACCTCACGGTAGCTTGGCCCTCATGTCGCCTGAGCAGGAGCCCACCGAGGAACCGACATCGGACTCGGGGTCTTCGCCCATGCCGACCGTGTCCACCCTGGGAGCGCTACGGGAGTCGGGCTGGCGCTCGGTGTCGGTCAAGGACGAGGTCCGCCGCAACGCGGTCGCCCGGATCTCCTCGGGTCAGCCGCTGATCTCCGGCGTCGTGGGCTACGAGGACACGGTGCTGCCCCAGCTCGAGAACGCCGTGCTGGCTGGGCACGATCTCATCTTCCTGGGCGAGCGGGGCCAGGCCAAGACCCGCATGATCCGCTCGCTCGTCGGGCTGTTGGACGAGTGGTTGCCGGTGGTCGCCGGTAGCGAGATCAACGACGATCCGTACCATCCGGTGTCGCGTTACGCCCGGGAGCTCGTGGCTTCGCACGGGGACGACACGCGGATCGAGTGGATCCACCGTGATTCCCGGTTCGGCGAGAAGCTGGCGACTCCGGACACGTCGATCGCCGACCTGATCGGTGAGGTCGACCCCATCAAGGTGGCCGAGGGCCGTTACCTGTCCGACGAGCTCACCATCCACTACGGCTTGGTGCCGCGGACCAACCGGGGCATCTTCGCCATCAACGAGCTGCCCGACCTGGCCGAGCGGATCCAGGTGGGTCTGCTCAACGTGCTGGAGGAGCGGGACGTCCAGGTGCGGGGGTACAAGATCCGCCTGCCGCTGGACCTGTGGCTGGTGGCTTCGGCCAACCCGGAGGACTACACGAACCGCGGCCGCATCATCACCCCGCTCAAGGACCGGTTCGGCAGCCAGATCCGCACCCACTATCCGCTCGACGTCGAGACCGAGATGGAGGTGGCCGAGACCGAGGCCCGGCCGCTCATCCTCGAGGGGACGCGGGTGGTGATCCCGAGCTACATGGCCGAGATCGTGGCCACGCTGAGCCATCTGGCCCGGGAGAGCACCCACGTCAACCAGCGGTCGGGTGTGTCGGTGCGGCTCACGGTGTCCAACCAGGAGGTGTTGCTGGCCAACGCCACCCGTCGGGCTCTGCGCCACGGTGAGCGGGAGGTCAGTCCCCGGGTCAGCGACCTCGACGCCCTGGCCGCCTCGACCATGGGCAAGATCGAGATCGAGACCCTGGACGAAGGGCGTGAGGAGCAGGTGGCCGACCGTCTGGTCCGGGCCGCCGTGCTGACGGTGTTCAAGCGCCGGGTGCCGCCGGGACTCCTCCGGGACGTGGTGGTGGCTTTCGACGACGGCGCCATCGTCCATACCGGCGACGACGTCGTGTCCGCCGACCTGGCCCGCCTGGTCGAGGACGTCGCCCCCCTGCGTGAAGCGGTAGCTCAGCTCACGGGAGGCGACGAAAGCCCCGCAGCCCTCGCCAGCGCGGTGGAACTCGTCCTCGAGGGCCTCCACCTCTCCAAGCGCCTCAACAAAGACGCCCTAGACGGCAAGATCACCTACCGCTCCCGCACGTAGCCGCCTCCGTGAAATGGCCTCGGCCTCCGGCCGAGTCGTGTTCTCCTGCGGGGCGTCGCCTACGGCTCCAGGGTCGTCTACGGCTCCGGCTCCGGTAAAGCAGTCGCCGCCGGCTGACGCCTGCGGCTCCAACGGGGTCGCCTTCGGATCAGCGTGGGTTGCTTTCGGC
>DASXTK010000116.1:0-3787 GCA_036505485.1 Acidimicrobiales bacterium | reverse complement strand
ACTTGGAGTTCCGGGTCAGGCCAGCGGACCCACGGCCGAGGTCACGCTCTCCACCACCGCGCCCGAGGTGACCAGTTCGTCGGCCACCGCCAGGTCCGGGGCGAGGATGCGATCGGGGCCCGGTCCGGCGATCCGCGCCCGCACGGTGGACCAAGCGGCGCCGGTTCCGGCCGCCAGCCGCATCGGGGCCCGGAGGTCGAGGCCGGCCGCGGCGCACATCAGCTCGACGCCGATCACCCGGGCGGTGTTGGCGGCGACCCGCCGGAGCTTGCGGGCCGCGGTCCAGCCCATGGACACGTGGTCCTCCTGCATGCCCGAGGTGGGCACGCTGTCCACGCTGGCCGGGTAGGCCAGCTGCCGGCACTCGGCCACCAGGGCCGCGGCGGTGTACTGGGCGATCATCAACCCGGAGTTGACCCCGGCGTCGGTGGCCAGGAACGGCGGCAGGCCGGCCGACCGGGTGGAGTCGAGCAGCCGGTCGATGCGCCGTTCGGCCAGCGAGGCCACGTCGGTGAGGGCGATGGCCAGGAAATCGCAGGCGTAACCCAACGGGGCGCCGTGGAAGTTGCCGGTCGACTCGACCCGTCCGTCGGGCAGGACCACCGGGTTGTCGACCGCGGACTCGAGTTCCCGGCCGGCGATGGTGCGGGCGAAGTCGAGGGTGTCCCGTGCCGCCCCGAGCACCTGCGGGGTGCAGCGCATCGAGTAGGCGTCCTGGACCCGGGCGTCGTGGTGGCGGTGGGAAGCCACGATCTCCGAGCCGGCCAGCAGCCGGACCAGGTTGGCGGCGCTGGCGGCCTGGCCCGGATGGGGCCGCAGGGCGTGGAGGTCGGGGGCGAAGACCCGATCGGTACCGAGCAGGGCCTCGATGCTCATGGCCGCGGCGACGTCGGCGGTGGCCAGGAGCAGACCGGCATCGTGTCCGGCCAACAGCAGCATGCCGAGCATGCCGTCGGTGCCGTTGAGCAGGGCCAAGCCCTCCTTGGCCTCGAGCTGCAACGGGGTGAGGCCGGCGTCCCGCAGCGCGGCCGCGGCCGACATCGGCGTGCCGTCGATGCCGAGGACCTCACCCTCCCCCAGCAGGCTGAGCGAGGCGTGGGCCAGCGGAGCCAGGTCGCCGCTGGCGCCGAGCGACCCGTACTCGGGGACGACGGGCGTGATGCCGGCGTTGAGCAGGTCGAGCAGCCCTCGGACCACCAGCGGCCGCACCCCGGAATAGCCCATGGCCATCGACCGGGCCCGCAACAGCATCATGGCCCGCACCACCTCGCGCTCGACCGGCGGACCCATCCCGGCTGCGTGCGAGCGCACCAGGGCCAGCTGCATCTCCCGGCGCTTGTCCGGCGGTATGTGGGTGAGCGACAGCGCGCCGAACCCGGTGGACACGCCGTACACCGGATCCTCCCCGCCGGCCAGATGCTCGACCAGACGGCGAGACCGGTCGAGCTGGTCAGCGGTCTCGGACGCCAGCTCGACCCGGGCGTCGTCGCGGGCCACGGCCAGCACATCCTCGGGCGTGAGGCCCTTGCCCCGGAGCACGACAGCGGTCATCTCAACTCTCCTCCTCGCCACACCCGCAGGGGCGGCAGCCCGAGCTCCCATGCGAACGCACCCTCGTGCTCGGCATCCCAGGCCACCAGATCGGCCAACAACCCCGGAGCGATCCGCCCGCGATCGGATACGGCGACGGCCCGGGCACCACCGGCCGTCGCCGCGGCGAGGGCCTCGTCGATCGACAGCCCCAGCAGGTGAACGGCCAGCCCTACGACCAGGCTCATGCTGGTGGTGCCGGACTGGCCCGGGTTGTGGTCGCTTCCCAGTGCCAGGGTCACGCCGCAGTCGACCAGCAGCCGGGCCGGCGGTTGGCGACGCATGGCCAGGGCGGTCATCGGACACAGCGTGGCTACCACCCCGGCCTCGGCCAGCGCCTTCGCGTCCTCGGCGGTGGCGCAGAGCAGATGGTCGGCCGACACCGCACCCAGCTCGGCCGCGAGCAGGCTCCCGCCGCTGCGTTCCAGCTCGTCGGCGTGGAGCCGGGGCCGCAACCCCGCGGCCACACCGGCCTGGAGGACCTGGCGGGACTGTTCGACGCTGAAGTAGCCGGCGTCGCAGAACACGTCGACGAAGCGGGCTCCGGCCCCAGCCGCGTCGCCGCACCAGCCGGCGACCTCGGTGGCGTAGCCCGCCGGGTCCGGACGCTCGGGCGGGACATCGTGGGCGCCGAGGAACGTCACCTCTACCCGCGGGGTCGCAGCGGCCGTGTCGACCGACGCCAGGAGGGCCACGGCCGCCAGCTCACCGTCGCGTTCCAGGTGATACCCGGTCTTGGCTTCGACCGTGGTGGTGCCGTCCGTCAGCCAGGACTCGAGCCGGGTCCGGACCAGACGCTTCAGCTCGGACATACCGGCGGCCCGGGTCGCGGCCACGGTCGATCCGATGCCCCCTCCGGATGCAGCGATCTCCTGGTAGCTGGCCCCAGCCGAGCGCAGGGCGATCTCGGCCAACCGATCTCCGGCGTAGACCGGATGGGTATGCGCGTCGATGAGACCGGGCGTGACCAGAGCGCCCGCGACATCCACGATCTCCCCCGGCTCGACCGGCGGACTCTCACCAGCGGCACCGATCCACCTGATCCGATCACCATCGACCAGCACCGCCGCATCGATCAGCACCCCGGCCTCGGTGGCCGTGAACAACCGCCCGATGTTGGTGAGAAGCCAGGTCATGAGGGCTGATCCTGGTCGAGGGCAGCCACGGCGTCGGACAGCTGGCCCGGAACATCGTCCAGCAGAGCGTGGGTGCCGGAGCGGACCACGGTTCGGCCGCCTACCACCACCTCGGCGACGTCGGCTGCGGTGGCCGCGAACACCACCGCGGCGATGAGCTCGTCGGAGGCGGCTCCGGCCAGACGGAGGGAATCGAGGCCGACGGTGACGAAGTCGGCCAGGGCGCCGGCGGCCAGACGGCCGGTGTCGGGCCAGCCGACCGCGGCGGCACCGCCAGCGGACGCCGCAGCCAACAGCGACTCGGCGGCGAGCCCGCCTCGGGTTCCGCTGGTCAGCCGCTCGTCCAGCTCCGCGGCGCGGGCTTCTTCGAACAGGTCGATGACGGCGTGACTGTCGCTGCCGAAGGCCAAGGGAATCCCTCGCTCGGCCAGGGCCCGGGCCGGTCCGATGCCGTCGGCCAGGTCCCGTTCGGTCGTCGGACACAGGCACACCGCGCTCCCGGAGGCGGCCAGGAGGGCCCGATCGGCGTCCGTCACGTGGGTGGCGTGCACCGCGGTCGTGCGCGGGCCCAAGGCCCCCGCCCCGGCCAGGAGCTCGGCCGGCGAGCAGCCATGGGCGACCCGACAGGCGGCGTTCTCCGCGGGCTGCTCCGACATGTGGATGTGCAGCGGCGCTTCCGTCCGGGAGGAGAACACCGCGGCCTCGGCGATCGAGTCGGGATCGACGGCACGGACGCTGTGCACCGCGGTCCCCACCCGGACCAGCGGGTCGCCGGACCAGCCGGACCGGAGCTTCTCGACCCGGATCGCCCACCGCTCGACGTCGCCGTCGGAGAACCGCAGTTGCACTGGTTCCAACTCCACCGACGAGTCGAACCCGGGCCACAGGTACAGCGTGTCGAGCAGGGTGAGCCGAACCCCGGCCTCGGCCGCGGCTGCCCGCAGCGCCTCGGCCATGGCGTTGGGGTCGTCGTAAGGCCGGCCCCCGGGCTGGTGGTGGAGGTAGTGGAACTCGCCCACCACGGTGATCCCGCTCATTGCCATCTCGGCGAAGCAGGCCCG
>DASXTK010000115.1:0-12594 GCA_036505485.1 Acidimicrobiales bacterium | reverse complement strand
GCCGTCGACGAAATCGACGGTCACCGTGTCGCCCACCCGGAGATGGGCCTTGCTCGCGGTCTTCTCGAGCAGAACCATCTCGCCCGGAGCCAGGTCACCACGGCCGGTCACGATGTCCAGCCCGAAGATCCTGAAGCTGTCCCGGGTCGTGGCCGTGATGCTCTTGGCGTCGCCGTCGATCTCGGCCTGGTTGTAGCGCATCGGGGCCACGGCATCGACCTCGGGCAGCTCGCCGATCTGCTGAGCCACCTCGTGGGGCAGGCCGACCATCCCGAAGGTCCCCGAATCGACGATGAAGTCTCCGGCGAAGCTGTCGTCGAGGGTCTTGTCGATGGACGCTCGGATCGAGGTGTTGATGACCATGAAGAAGGCCACGATCCCCACCCCGATCATCAGGGCCTGAGCGGTCGAGGCGCTTCGCTTGGGGTTGCGGCCGGCGTTCTCCCGAGCCAGCACGCCGGTAACGCCCCGGGCCCGGCCCAGCGGCCAGCCCACGAGGGCGCTGATCGGGCGGGACAACCCGGGTCCGGCCAACAGCAGTCCGAGGAACGCCGCTCCCACGCCGAGACCTACGGTCTTCACCTGCTGGTCGGCGGCGCCGGAGATCACCCCGGCGATCCCCAGGGCGATGACCGCTAGGCCAAGGCCGAAGCGGATCCGCGACCGGCCGCTCCGGTCGATGGCCGCGTCCCGCATGGCCGCGACGGGCGGAACCTTCGAGGCCCGGCGGGCCGGGATCAGCGCTGACGCCAGGGTCACGAACAGCCCGCAGAACATCGCGGTCAGGATCGAGGTCGGCAGGATCGCCAACGATCCGTCTATGTCCATCAGCCCTCGGAGTGCAGTCGCCACGCCGAGTCCCAGCAGGAACCCGGCCGCAGATCCGATCAGGCCCACGACGATCGCCTCGGCCAGCACGGCCCGGCGCACCTGACCACGGCTGGCGCCGATGGCCCGCAACAGCGCCATCTCCCGGGTGCGTTGGGCCACGATGATCGAGAACGAGTTGTAGATGACGAACGACCCGACCACGACGGCCACGACCGCGAAGGCCAGGAAGAAGGTGGTCACGAACGAGACCTGGCTCTTCAGGTCGGACTGGCTCTCCTTGGTGATCTTGTCGCCCGACAGCACCTCGACCTGGTCGTCGCCGATGGCGGTCTTGATGTCGTCCACCAGCCTGGTCTGGGACACGCCGCCGGCGGCCTCCACCGAGATGGCTGCGAGCCGGCCGGGTTCGCCGATGAGCCGCTGGGCCTCCTCGGTGGTGAACAGCACGTAGCTGGCCCCGGCCGGGCTGTCGGCGTTGCCGAATCCCACGATGCCGACCAGATCGAACTCCTCGACGCCGTTCTTCGTCTGGACCGGAACCCGGTCACCGAGCTTGTACTCCGTGGACCGGACGCTGGCGGCGTCCATGGCGATCTCGCCTGGGTCCTCCGGCGCACGGCCGTGGCGCAAGTTGAACGGGTTGAGGGCATCGATGTCGACCCAGTTGGCGCCCATGGTCGGGGCGCCGAAGGCCGGGTTGCCGACCGCGTCACCGTCCTTGTCGATGATCCGGGCGTAGCCGTCGACCTGGCCCTCGGCCGCAGCGACGGAATCGACCTCGCGGACGCTGGCCAGGACCTCCTCGTCGACCTTGCCCCGGACCTCGCCGTTCTCGAACCCGCCATCGATGGTCTGGTCCGACCGCACGACCGCGTCGGTCCCCTTGTAGACGTTGGCGAACAGGTCGTCGAACGACCGGTTCATGGTGTCGGTCAGCGTGAGGACGCCTCCGATGAATGCCACGCCCAGTGCCACCGCGAAGAAGGTGGCAGCCAGGCGTGTCTTGTGGGCCATCAGACCCCGTAGTGCGACCCGCCCCATGGCTCAGTCCCCCAGCTGCTTCATGCGGTCCAGGACATTGGCCGGCGTGGGGTCGGCCATGACGTCCACGATCCGTCCGTCGTTGAGGAACAGCACCGCATCGGCGTAGGACGCGGCCACCGGATCGTGGGTCACCATGACGACCGTCTGGCCCATCTCCCGGACGGCCCGGCGCATGAAGTCGAGGATCTCCGCCCCGGTGCGGGAGTCCAGGTTGCCGGTGGGCTCGTCGGCGAAGATGATCTCGGGCCGGCTGGCCAGAGCGCGGGCGACCGCGACCCGCTGCTGCTGGCCACCCGACAGCTCGGCCGGACGATGGCCCACCCGGTCGCCGAGACCGGTGGCGGTGACCACCGCGTCCACCCATTCGGGATCCGGACGGACGCCGGCCAGGGCCGACGGCAGCGTCAAGTTCTCGTAGGCGGTCAGGGTCGGGACCAGGTTGTAGGCCTGGAACACGAAGCCGATGCGGTCGCGCCGCAGCCGGGTCAGCTCCTTCTCCGACAGTGAGCTGAGGTCGACGTCGCCGATGAAAACCTGGCCGCCGCTGAGGGTGTCCAGCCCGGCCATGCAGTGCATCAACGTCGACTTGCCCGAGCCCGAGGGGCCCATGATGGCGGTGTAGCGGCCGGCGGGCAGCTCGACGCTGACGTCGTCGAGAGCCCGGACCGAGGTCGAACCGTGTCCGTACACCTTGGTGGCCGCCACGGCACGAGCCGCGGCGGGCACCAGGGTGCCGGCGGTGACAGGGGGAGTTGTCATCGCTTGCATGTCGGCGAACCTACGAACACACCCACCCGCCGGTCGTCCCCCAAAGCGACGATCCCCCATCGTCCTTCGGGACGACCCGCAGGATGGACGGACCGACCACCCGTTCTGTGACCGGCATGCCGCGCCATGGCGCGGCATGCCGGTCACAGAACGATCCGTTGCCTAGCCGCCGGGGGTGACGAGGCCGGATTCGTAGGCGAGGACTACGGCTTGGACGCGGTCGCGGAGGCCGAGCTTGGTGAGGACCCGGCCGACATGGGTCTTGACCGTGGTCTCGCCCAGCACCAGTTCCGCGGCGATCTCGCTGTTGGACAGGCCCCGGGCCATCAGGGTCAGCACCTCCCGCTCCCGCTCGGTGAGCAGGTTCAGCGTCGCCGGCGGCTTGGGCGGAGGCTGCATCTGGGCCACCTCGTCGATCAGCCGGCGGGTCACCGAGGGCGCCAACAACGCCTCGCCGGCGGCCACGTGTCGCACCGCCCGCACCAGGTCCTCGGGCGGCGTGTCCTTCAGTACGAAGCCGCTCGCCCCGTTGCGCAGGGCCGCGTAGACGTAGTCGTCGAGGTCGAAGGTGGTCAGGATCAGGACCCGGGTCGGATGAGCCACCTCAGGTCCGGCCAGCCGCCGCGTGGCTTCGATCCCGTCCATGACCGGCATGCGCACGTCCATCAACACCACGTCGGGCGCGGTGCGACGGCACTGCTCGATGGCCTCGACCCCGTTGGCCGCCTCGCCCACCACGGCGACGTCGTCCTCGGTCTCCAGGATCATCCGGAACCCGGTGCGCACCAGGTGCTGGTCGTCGGCCACGACCACCCGCAACGGCTCAGGCATGGCTGGGCTCCAGCGGCAGCTCGGCGAAGACCCGGAAGCCTCCGCCGGGACGGGGGCCCGCGGTGATGGTCCCGCCGTAGAGCGTGACCCGCTCCTTCATCCCGGCCAGCCCGTGACCGGCCTCCCCGTTCATCGGAGCCGCCGCACCCCGCCCGTCGTCGCAGACGCTCAGCGAGAACGAGGTGGCGCCGTAGTTGAGCTGCACCTGCGCCGACGCCGGTCCGGCGTGCTTCATGGTGTTGGTCAGGGCTTCCTGGACGATGCGGTACACCACCAGCTCCATCCCCGAGGGCAGCGACCGTTCCGTCCCCTCGGTGTGGAGCTGGACGTCCAGCCCGATCTCCCGGCAGTGGTCGACCAGCACCGGAACCTCGTCGATTCCCGGCTGCGGGATGAGGGAGCCTCGTTCCTCGTCGGTGGTGCGCAGCACGCCCACCAGCCGGCGCATCTCGTCCATGGCGTCGCGTCCGGTCGTCTCGATGTGGGTCAGCGCCTCGGCGGCCCGGTCGGGATCCCGGGCCAGGGTCCGCCGGGCCGCACCGGCTTGGACCACCATCACGCTCATGTGATGGGCGACCACATCGTGCAGCTCGCGGGCGATCCGTCCCCGCTCCTGGAGGACGGCCCGCTGGGCTTCCAGGTCACGGTCCCGCTCGAGCTGCTCGGCCCGCTCCTCCACCGCGGCCACATAGGCCCGGCGAATCCGCATGTTGTCGCCCAGCACCCAGGCGGTCACCATGAACAGCCAGATGATCATGACGTCCCAGATGCCCACGTCGGCCGATGGCGGAGTCAGCAGCAGAGCCGATGCCATGACCAGGGCGCTGACCAGTACGAACACCGCGGTGCGGCGGGTGTGGGCGTGGGCGGCCACGGCGTAGAGGGCGAACATCATGCCGAAGGTCGGGCCGCCTCCGGGGAACATCATCGCCCCGTGGGTGACGGTCACGCCGGTCACGAAGATGTACACGGCCAGGGGATGCCGCCGGCGGAAGATCAACGGCAGGGTGCCCAGGACCACCAGGAAGACGCCGAAGGCGCTGGGGTCCCGGATGTTCGGGTCGCTGGCCTGGGCGTCGTTGGCGAACTCGGTGGCCACCCCGAACGCCAGCAGCACGAGGGCGATGAGGGTGTCCACCACCAGGGGGTGGTCGCGCCCCCAGGTGTAGGGGTGACGGAGACGGAGCCCGCGCACGGCAGCGACGGTACCGGCCACCGGCCCGGACCAGGTCATCCCCGGTGACGATCTCCGGGTCGTTCGGGAGGATGATTCCACTCGCCCGGCCTTGCACTCCCCGTGCACCTCTGCCAGCGTGACCGGGAATCAGGGGGGACCATGACCGGTGGGGGAAGACGCAGCCTCGCGCTGTTTGCAGTAGGGGCATTGGCGGCCACGGTCGGTTGCAGCAGCAGCAGCAGCAGCAGCAGCGGCGACGGGGACGCCACCGCGGCGACCACGACGACGACCACCCAGCCACAGCCCGAGACCTACGAGCCCGGCGACATCGCCACCAGGACGGAGAGCTTCATCGACGCCGCCCGCCCGACCGCCGCCACCGACTTCAGTCCGGCCGAGGCCAGCCGCACCCTCGAGACCACGATCGCCTACCCCGAACCGGCGACCGATCCCCTGCCGCTGGTCGTGCTGGCCCACGGCCTGTCCGGTGACCCCGCCAAGTTCAGCCAGCTCATGACCGCGTGGGCCCAGGCCGGTTACGTCGTCGCCGTGCCCCGCTTCCCCCGCTCGACCGACGACCAGCCCGGCGGACAGCAGGCGGCCCAGTTCGGCGACGTGGTGAACCAGCCCGCCGACGTCAGCTTCGTGATCGAGGAGCTCCTGCGGCTGGACGAGGAGGCCGATAGCCCGTTGCACGGCCGCATCGATGCCGACCACATCGGCCTGGCCGGACACTCTGCCGGCGGCATCACCACCTACGGCGTCGTCTACAACAGCTGCTGCCGCGACGACCGCATCGAGGCGGCCATGTTGCTGGCGGCGCCCCGCGACCTGATCACGTTCCCAGACGGCAGCTACGAACCACGGTCGATCCCGGCGCTGCTGATCATGGCCGACGGCGACTTCGTCTACGAGCAGTCCAACGTGGTCTATCCGGAGCTGGCGCCGCCGAAGTGGCTGATCACGCTGCACGGCGGTGATGCCCTGCGCCACGCCAGCCCGTTCGAGAACGCCCCTGACCCCTCCGACCAGCTGGTGGTCGAGGCCACTGTGGCCTTCTGGGACCTACAGCTGAAGGATCGTGCGGACGCCGCGCAGACACTCACCGAGGCCGCGCAACCGCCCGACGGATCGGCGAGCCTCGAACACGAGGAGTGACTTGCACGGGCCGATAAGGTCCGACGACGTGAACCCTGTCGTAGCCGAAGGACTCGTCAAGCGGTTCGGCAAGACCCAGGCCTTGTGTGGCGTCGATCTGGAGATCGAGCGAGCCAAGGTTCTGGGTGTGCTCGGTCCCAACGGTGCCGGGAAGACCACTGCCGTCCGCATCCTCACCACGCTGATCAAGCCCGACGAGGGTCGTGCGTTCATCGACGGCATCAACGTCGTCGAGGAGCCGCGCCGGGCCCGGGCTCGGATCGGCCTGACCGGGCAGTACGCCGCCGTGGACGAACGGCTGACCGGCTTCGAGAACCTCGAACATGTCGGCCGGCTGTTCCACCTCCCCACCGAAGTGGCCAAGGAACGGGGCCATGAGCTGCTCGAACGGTTCTCGCTCGCCGAGGCCGGCGACCGGGTCGTGAGCGGCTACTCCGGCGGTATGCGGCGCCGGCTGGACATCGCCATGAGCCTGATCGCCCGGCCCTCGGTGCTGTTCCTCGACGAGCCGACCACCGGTCTCGATCCCCGCAGCCGGCTGGACGTCTGGGATCTCATCGCCGAGCTGGGACGGGGCGGGACCACCACCCTGCTCACCACTCAGTACCTGGACGAGGCCGACTCGCTGGCCGACTCGATCGCGGTGATCGACAAGGGCGTGGTGATCGCCCGCGGCACCTCGACCGAGCTCAAGCGCCAGACCGGTGGCGACGTGCTCGAGGTCATCCTGGAGGACATGAACGACTCGACACGGGTCATCGAGCTGCTGGAGTGTGATTCCTGCGGCGAGGCCAAGGTCGAACAGGACCGGAGCACAGTGGTGTTGCCCGTGGCCGATGTGGACGGGTTGGTGCCCAATGTGGTTCGCCAGCTCGACGACCTGAAGATCGCGGTGCGCGACGTCAGCGTGCGGCGATCGAGCCTCGACGACGTGTTCTTCTCCCTCACCGGCCACGGCGCCGAGAACGGGGAGCAGGACAACGGTGCCGTCGGCACCGACGGCGCGGCGGAGACCGAGAAGGTGGCGACCTCATGACCATCACCGTCGACGAAGCCCTCACCCCCGCCGCGGAGCAGGAGGTCCCCTCCGGGCCGGGCTGGCTCCTGCGGGACAGCTGGACCGAGGCCACCCGCCACCTGCGGGCCATGCCCCGCAACCCCGAGCTGTTGATGTTCGCCACCATCCAGCCGGTGATGTTCGTGCTGCTGTTCGCCTACGTGTTCGGCGGCTCGATCAGCGTGCCCGGCTACGACGACTACAACCAGTTCCTGATGCCGGGCATCTTCGCCCAGACCGTGTTGTTCGGGTCCACGTTCACCGCGGTCGGGCTGGCCGATGACCTCAGCAAGGGGATCGTCGACCGGCTGCGGTCGCTGCCGATGTACCCGTCGGCGGTGCTGATCGGCCGCACCATCTCCGACGTGGTGCGCAACCTGCTCACCTTCGTGGTGATGCTGGTGGTGGCCTTCGCCATCGGCTTCCGTTTCGAGGGGACGCTGGTCGAGGCGGTGTTCGCCACCCTCCTGCTGTTCATCTTCTCGTATGCGTTCAGCTGGATACAGGCCCTCGTAGGCCTGTCAGTGGGATCGGTGGAGGCCGCCAACTCGGCCGGGTTCATCTGGATGTTCCCGCTGACCTTCGTGTCGTCGGCCTTCGTGGATCCCAGGAACATGCCCCCCTGGCTCCAGCGGGTCGCGGACGTCAACCCGTTCACCATCGTCACCAACGCCTGCCGGGCCCTCTACAACGGCCGCGACGCCGGCAACGATCCCTGGATCGCCCTGGCCTGGGCCGTCGGCCTCACCGTGGTGTTCGCCTCGCTGGCCGTCCGCAAGTTCAACTCCGCCGCCTCGAAGTAGGGCCCTGCCACCGTTCTGGCGTCCCACCACGCGATGGGACGCCAGAAGCGGGTGTCACGGAGTGGGATCGGTGGCGGCGAAGCTGAAGATGTCGGTGTTGCCGAACGTCGGCGGGCATTGCTGCTGCACATTGGGCGCCGTTGCTGCCGCGCCATCCACCAGCGCCTGGCGGTAGGCGTTGATGGCATCGCACACAGCGGCGTCGCGCACGTCGGTCCACACCGTGGCTGCGCCGTCGTTGGTGGCCCAGGCGTAGTTGTAGTCACCCAGGAACTCGCTGGTGAGCCCGTTGGCGCTCGAGCCTCGGGCATCGCCGATGGCAGCCCGGTGCAACGTTGTGAACGGACCGAGAGCCCCGGTCACCGGGTCGAACTCGGCGTGGCGGACGACGCCCTGCTGACGCCGGGTCTCGCTGGTGGTCAGACGGAACGGGTCAAGGAAGGCCTCGTAGGTCAGGTAGACGTCGGTGCCGTCCGGGGAGACGGCCAGGGCCGGGAAGTCGGGCCGGTCGGTCCCCTCGGAGCCGACGACCGGCGACGACCACGTCGTGCCGCCGTCGACGGACACCGTCACCAGCGCCCGTTCATTGTTCAGGCCGAGGCCGGCATCGGACCAGGTCATGGCGATAGTGCCGGGTCCCCCGCCGGTGGGAGCGCCGTTGGCCAGATCCACGCTGGGGAAGCTGTCGGTGCGGGCGCCGGCCACGCCGTCGAAGGTGAAGCGTCCCGAGACCGCGTCGAACGCGCCGACCTCCGTGACGTTGGCGACCGGACGGCCTCGCTCGAAGTTGTGGCCGCCGTCGAAGGAACGGGACATGAACTGGGCTACCTGCCCGTTCAGGCTGCTGTTCCAGAAGACGTAGAGGACACCGTCAGCGTCGGTGCGCAGCGTGCAGCCCTGGCGTCCGCCGGAGCGTCCGGCGCCGCCGCCGTTGGCGGATCCGGTGATCTGACGTTGGCGCCAGGTGTTGCCGCCGTCGCTGGATGTGGCCACCATCAGCGGTTCCGACGGACCCGAGGTGCTTCGGAACGCGATGTTGCACACGTAGACGTTGCCGAAGAACTGCGAGGACTCCGCGTTGTCGGCGTAGATGAACTCCTTGTCGGAGAAGGTCGTGGTGCTCTGGCGGGTGGCGATCACCGGGTCGGACCAGGCGTCATTGTTCCCCGCTGCAGCCGCGACCACTTCGTCTGTGTGCGACACCGCGATTGCGGCTGGACCACGGAAGCCCTCGGGTGTCCCGGGCACCTTGGTGGCGATGTTCGCGAAGTAGAGCCGGGCACCGTTGTCCCAGGAGAACCCACCGCCAGCGGACGGCTGAGGGCCGAAGACCGCAGCCGGGTCGCCGTTGGAGACCAGGCCGTTCTCGAAGTAGTTCGGCAGCGTGCCGATCGGTCCGACCTGGGGCGTGCAGGTGTCGTCGACCACCGCGGGATCGGGGCTGCCCAGGCAGTTCCGGGCCGAGAGCCCGCTGTAGGTGGGTTGCACCCACGACGCTCCACCGTCGAAGGAGAACGACACGCCGGTCACCCCGATCCCGGGTGTGAACGGGCAGGTGTTGTTGGTCCCGGCGTTGCAGGCCTCTAGGTCGATGTTGTCGTTGGCCCCGGCCACTAGGACGTTCGGGGCGATCGGGTTGATGGCGACCGCCGGCTCGTTCTGCTTGTTCTGCGAGAACGGGCTGGACGGACTGCCCACCGTCGTCTCGGCATCCGGCTGGGCGTACGCGGTGCCCGGGGTGAGCAGCAGGGCCGCGACGCCGACGGCTGCGAAGAGTCCGAAGCGACGTTTCATGGTGGTCCCCCTCCTTGGAGCTGTCCTCAAACCCCCTTCCCGCTCGGGAATTGCCTACACAAGCGGGCCGTGGTGCGGGATACCGTCGCCGGGTGGATTACGCCGAGCATGTTGGGGCCGTGGAACGAGAACTGGGCGACCTGGTGGCCGCGCTGCGGGCTGGGCCGTTGTCCGAGCCGGTGCCGACCTGTCCGGGCTGGACGCTGTCAGACCTGGTGAAACATGTCGGCGGGTTCTGCGGCTTCTGGACCCACGTGCTGTGCGACGGCGCATCGCGGGACAAGACGCCGTACGAGGAGCCACCGCCCGAGGAGGACGAGGCTCGGACCGAATGGTTCGCCGGGCTGGGCGCCCACCTCACCGAAGCCTTGACGTGGCTGCCGGGTGGAGCACCGGTGTGGACCTGGTTCGAGCCGGACCAGACGGCGGCCTTCGTGGCCCGTCGAGCCGCCAACGAGCTGGCGGTCCACCGCTACGACGCCCAGTCCGCCCGGGGGACCTCAGCACCCATCGAGCGGACCCTTGCGGCCGACAGCATCGACGAGGTCTTCGGCCCGCTGGTCACGGCACGGGCCCGCACCGGCGAGGCCACCGGTCAGACCATGCATCTGCACGGCACCGATGTCGCGGCCGAGTGGTTGGTGACGCTGCAGCCGGATCGGATCGACGTCAGCCACGAGCACGCCAAGGGCGATCTGGCGCTGCGCGGCAGCCTGTCCGACCTGGCCCTGTTGGTCTACGGCCGCCCGACGCTGGGGCCGGTCGAGCCGTTCGGGGACGAAGCGGTGCTGGAGGCTTGGTACCGCGAGTTTGTGTTCTAGGCGCCCGGTAGCGTCCCGGCGATGCCTGTTTCACGACCGATCACGTTCGTCCCGCAGGGCTGGAAGACCGAGCTCGTGTCCATCGAGGGCGCCGAGGCCCAGTGGTCCAAGACGGTGGAGATAGCTGAGCTGGCCGAGGCCCTCGGCTACGACTCGATCTGGGTCTACGACCACCTGCCACCCGACCCCACCCTGCCACCCTGAGTGGCGTCGGCTACGCCGACCAGTCACACGGAAACGTCCCCCGCCCGGCCCACGAGGCGGTGTTCGAGTGCTGGACCACCCTCGCTGCGCTGAGCCAGCGCACCGCCCGGGTTCGTCTCGGCCAGATGGTCGGCTGCGCCCCTACCGGAACCCTGGGCTGCTGGCCAAGATCACCTCCAACATCGACGTGATCAGCGGCGGCCGGCTCGATTGGGGCATCGGCGCCGGTCGGTACGACCACGAGTTCCGCGGCTACGGCTACGACTTCCTGCCGGCCAAGGACCGCATCCGCGCGTTGCGGGAGACGGTCGAGATCGTGCACTCGATGTGGACGGTGCCCTACACGTCCTACGAGGGTCGGTTCTTCACCCGGAAGGGGGCGCAGTGCGACCCCAAGCCGCTCCAGGATCCGCATCCTCCGATCCTGATCGGCGGTGGAGGCGAGCAGCTCACCCTGCGGGCGGTGGCCCGGCTGGCCGACCGGTCGAACTTCGGCGGCAAGCCCGAGGAGTTCACCCACAAGTGCGACGTCCTCCGCCAGCATTGCGATGACGTCGGCCGGGACTACGACGAGATCGAGAAGACCTGGTCACCCGAGGTGTTCGTGCGCGAGACCGAGGACGAGCTGCGCGCCGTGGGCGGGTCCACCTTCGGCGAGCCGTTCGACAGTTGGCGGGCCGGCAACCTGGTCGGCACCCCGGCCGAGGTGGTGGACAAGATCGGCCAGTACATCGAGCTCGGCTGCACCAGCTTCATGCCCTGGTGCCGCGACTTCCCGAGCACCGACACCCTCACCCTCTTCGCCGAGAAGGTCATCCCCGCCTTCCGCTAGGAGTGGCAGGCCGCCATCACTCCGCGTGGTCTCGACATCGAGCGCCGGCGGGCTCATGCTTCAGGAGGGGGACCGATACGAGGAGGACCCCCAATGGCGGGTTTAGAGAGCCAAAACTTCAAAGACGCCGATGAAACAAGAACCTTCGACAAGGGCCAGTTAGAGGTCGTCACCCTGGGCACGGCGACCGTCGGTCGAGGGACGTTCGAACCGGGCTGGAAATGGTCCGAGTGCATCAAGCCAATCGTGGGCACCGACTCGTGCCAGGCCGCCCATCTCGGCTATGTGGTGTCCGGCCAGATGCATGTCGTCATGGACGACGGCAGCGAGACTGACGCCGGTCCGGGCGACCTCTTCAACGTCGCACCCGGACACGACGCCTGGATCGTCGGTGACGAAACCTGCGTCGTCCTCGACTTCGAGGGCGCCTCGAACTACGCCAAGCCCTGATCGCTCGACGCCATAGTCCATCGTCCAAGAGGGCCAGTTGGTGATGTCGCTGGCGTTGTGGGTTAGCTGTCGGACTCGACGAGTTTGGCGAGTTTGTCCATCGACATGGTCCAGCCCAGCTCGTTGTCGGCGGGCGGCACTCCGGGAGGCAGGTTCTCGTGCAGGCCGACGAGGTCCGTGCCGTTGTCGGCATCGGCGAGGGCGTAAGTGATCGTCATCTCTCCCTGCATCGCAGGATCGTCGCTCTCGAACTCGACGGCCTGGACGACCTCGGTGTCGGGCACGAGCTTCACGAACCAGCCGTGGAACGAGTCGGTCTGAGGTTCCGTCTTGCCCGTGGTCGTAGGCATGTCGTAGGTCAACGAGATCCGAAACGTGCCACCCTCACTCGCATCAAATGAGTGGATGCGGCTCGTCATCTGATCGGGCACCATCCAATGCTGGACCGAGTCGGGGTCGAGCAATGCCTGGTAGACGCTTGCTCGGGGAGCGCGGATGTGGCGGGTCACGCGTGTTGTGCTCACGGGTCGACCCTAGAACTCGCTCGAGCAGAGACAAATAACTCGTGTCGGCGAGCTTCAGGTTGTGGAGCTCCGTGATTCCGAACCAGGCGATGTCGTCATGCTCACTGGGTTGGCGGTTCTCTGGGCTTCCCTGCCACTCGGTGATGAGCCAGACAGTGAGGTCCAACCCGGTACCTGCATCGCTCCGGTGAAACACAGGGTCGCCATCCACCTTCCCGATGTCCACGCCGATCTCTTCGAGGAGTTCACGCCTTAGCGCTTGCTCCGCCGTCTCCCCGTCCTCAACATGCCCGCCGGGGA
>DASXTK010000114.1:0-44956 GCA_036505485.1 Acidimicrobiales bacterium | reverse complement strand
CGAGGACGTGGCCGACGCCCTCGAGATCGTGGGCGAGATCTTGTCGTTCCTGCCGGCCAACAGCCTCGAGGTCCCACCGCTCACCCCGACGCTCGATCCGGCCGACCGGGGCTGCGGCAATGTTGCGGTGATCGTCCCCAGCAACGAGCGCGCCTCCTATGACGTGCGGGAGGTCATCGCCGAGATCGTCGACGACGGTGGGTTCGTGGAGCTGCGGGAGCGGTTCGCGGCCAGCCTGGTCGTGGGGTTGGCCCGCATCTCCGGCATGCCGGTGGGCATCGTGGCCAACCAGCCCAGCCAGCTGGCCGGCGCTCTCGACATCGAGAGCTCGCTCAAGGGCGCCCGGTTCGTGCGCTGGTGCGACTCGTTCAACCTGCCGTTGGTGACCCTGGTCGACACCCCGGGGGTCCGACCCGGCCGGGACCAGGAGTGGCGGGGCATCGTCCGCCACGGGGCCAAGCTCGCCTTCGCCTACGCCGAGGCCACGGTCCCCCGGGTGTCGATCGTCCTGCGCAAGGCCTACGGCGGCGCGTACATCGTCATGGACTGCAAGGCGATGGGCAACGACTGCGCGCTGGCCTGGCCCAGCGCCGAGATCGCGGTCATGGGGGCCAAGGGTGGGGTCGAGATCGTCCACCGCAAGGCCCTCCTGGCTATGGCCGACGACCAGCGGGACCTGCAGCGGGCCGAGCTGGAGGCCGAGTACGCGGCGGAGCACCTCTCCCCCCGGGTCGCCGCAGAGCGGGGCTTCATCGACGAGGTCATCGACCCGGCGACGACTCGGCTGGCCGTCGCCGAGGCGCTCATGGCCCTGGCCGCCAAGCGGGAACCCACGGTTCGCCGCCGCCACGACAACATTCCGCTCTGACCGACGTAGCTGGAGGACGTGTGATTCTCGACGGCAAGAAGCTGGTCATCACCGGTGTTCTCACCAAGGACTCGATCGCGGCCACCGTGGCCAGGGTGACCATCGAGGCCGGCGCCGAGGTGGTGCTCACCTCGTTCGGCCGGGCCATGAGCCTGACCCAGCGGGTGGCCCGCAACCTGCCCGGCCAGCCCGATGTGTTGGAGCTGAACATCGTCGATCCCGTGCACCACGCGGCGCTGGCGACCGACCTCGACAAGCGTTGGGGCCGAGTCGACGGGGTGCTGCACGCCGTGGGGTTCGCGCCCGAGACCTGCCTGGGCCAACCCGACGGGATCCTGACCGCCGAGTGGGACGACGTGTCGACCGCCCTACAGATCTCCGCCTACTCCCTCAAGGCCCTGGCCGCGACGGTCGCTCCGCTGATGGTCGGGGGCGGCGCCATCGTCGCCTTGGACTTCGACGCCCGGCAGACCTGGCCGGCTTACGACTGGATGGGGGTGGCCAAGGCCGCGCTGGAGGCAACCGCCCGCTATCTCGCTCGGGACCTGGGCTCGCAAGGCATCCGGGTCAACCTGGTCTCGGCCGGCCCGCTGCGGACCGTGGCCGCTCGCTCCATCCCCGGGTTCGCCGCCATCGAGGCGGAGTGGAGTCGCCGGGCCCCGCTCGGGTGGGACGTGCGCAATGCCGAACCGACGGCCCGGGCCTGCGCCGCGCTGTTGTCCGACTGGTTCCCCGCGACCACCGGGGAGATCGTCCACGTCGACGGTGGCGCCCACTCAGTGGCTCTGGCCGACGCCGACTCATGAGCGCTAGCGATCCCCACGTAGGTCTGCTGCCTCACCGCCCGCCGTTCCGGTTCGTGGATCAGGTGGGTGAGATGGTGCCGGGCGAGAGCATCACCGCGCAGTACAAGGTGACCGGCGACGAGGAGTTCCTGGCTGGCCATTTTCCCGGCCGGCCGATCTTCCCCGGGGTGTTGCAGCTGGAGGCCCTGGCCCAGGCCGGCGCCATCGCGGTGCTGGCCGACGAGCGCTACGCCGGACGACTTCCGCTGTTCGGCGGGGTCGAGGACGTGCGGTTCCGCCGTCAGGTCGTACCCGGCGATCTGCTGGATCTGCACGTGGACCTGGAGCGGCTGTCGTCCCGCGGCGGGTGGGGCCGGGGAACGGCCACGGTCGAGGGCAAGACGACTTGCTCGGGTCGGCTGTTCTTCGTACTGGCTCCTGCTCAAGACTGACGCCGTGCACTATGCCGACGCTCCCCCCGTCGACCCGGGTCTGGTCGAGTTCGCCGTCGAGCTCGTCCGGGGTGCCGGGAAGCTCACCCTGACGTGGTTCGCCGACGCCGATCTCCAGGTCGACTGGAAGGCCGACGGGTCCCCGGTGACCGACGCGGACCGGGCCGCCGAGCGCTGGATGCGGGAACAGTTGGCCCAGCATTGTCCCCACGACGGCGTGATCGGAGAGGAGGAGCCTCCGACCGACGGATCCTCAGGACGACGTTGGATCCTCGATCCGATCGACGGCACCAAGGCCTTCACCCGGGGCGTGCCGCTCTACTCGACGCTGCTGGCCTTCGAGGACGAGCACGGGCCCGCGGTCGGGGTCATCGGGCTGCCCGCCCTGGATCAGGTGGTCTCGGCGGGACGCGGGCGCGGCTGCTGGGCCGACGGCCGCCGCGCCCGCGTCAGCACCACGCCGGGAATCGTCGGCGCCTACCTCACGACCAGCAGCTACAGCCATTGGCCCGAGCCGCCGCTGCTCGCGGTGAAGCGGGCCGGAGCCAGCCTGCGGGCCTGGGGCGACGGCTACGGCTACGCGCTGGTGGCCACCGGCCGGGTCGACGCCATGGTCGACCCCGTCGTGAACCTGTACGACGTCGCTCCCATGCCGGTGATCATGACGGAGGCCGGGGGTTGGTTCAGCAGCGTGACCGGCGACCCCTCCCCCGCGGCCGGCAGCGGCGTGGCCACCAACGGGTTCATCCACACCGACCTGTTGGCGTTGCTCAACGCCGAGTAGGGATCCCTACAACCAGCCTCGGCGTTGCAGCAGTTGGTAAAGGCCGTACGCCGCGCCGCCCATCAGCACAAGCGCGAACGGGTAGCCCCACCACTCGTCCAGCTCCGGCATGTGGACGAAGTTCATGCCCCAGACGCCGGCCAGCATGGTCGGCACCGCGGCGATGGCGGCCCAGCCCGAGATCGTGCGCATGTCCTGGTTCTGCTGCACCGAGATCTGGGCCAGGTTGACGTTGAGGGCGTCGGTCAGCATCTCCCGCTGCCCCGATGATCGGGCCGCGGCCTTGTGGACATGGTCCTCGATGTCCCGGAAGTAGTGGCCCAGATCGTCGCCCTCGAAGGGATGGTGGCCGTCGCGCAGAGCGGTCAGCGCGTCGAGCAGCGGTTCCAGGCTCCGGTACAGGTTCAGCACCTGACGCTTCAGCTTGTAGATACGGGGTCCAGGGTTGATCCGCTCCGGCGCGAACACCTGCTCCTCGCTCTCGACGATGTCGTTGTCCAACCCGTCGAGCACCGGGAAGTAGTCGTCGACGATCTGGTCGAGGATGGCGTGGACCACCGCCAGCGGCCCCAACTGGAGACGCTCGGGATCGGCCTCGAGCTTGCGGCGCACCTGGGCCAGCGGGCTGGCCTTGCCGTGCCGGACGGTGACCACGAAGCCGTGGCCGGCGAAGATCTGGATCTCGGAGAACTCGATGTTCTCGGCATCGTCGTCGTAGCACGCGGTCTTGGCCACTACGAACAGGACCCCGTCGTAGACCTCGAGCTTGGGGCGCTGATGGGCGTGGATCGCGTCCTCCACCGCCAGTGGATGCAGCTCGAACTCATCGGCGACGTCGACGAACTCTTCGTCGGTGGGCGCGTGGAGGCCGATCCAGACGAAGCTGCCGGGGCCGGAGCGGGCGGCATCGAGCGCGTCGTGAACATCGAGCACCCCGGGACGGCGTTTACCGTCCTCGTACACCGCACAGTCGACGATCACCAGGTCGATTCTGGCAGAGACGGGCCGAAACCCCGACTAGCTGACCGAGGCGCCCTCGAAGACCGCGGCCCGCACGCCGGCATCCGACAGCTCGTGGAGGAAGCGCAGGGGTTCCACTGCTCCGGCCAGACCCCTGGCACCCGGCGTGATCTGGTCCCCGCCGACCCAGCGGGCGGTCAGCCCGGCCACGGTCCCCGCCGCGACCGCGGGGCGATCGATGGCGCCCAGCACCACCGTGTCGTGGACCAACCCCCGGCGCCCCCGGACCTCGACCCGGAGACCCCCGATCCGGCCTTCGGGATGGGGCTTGCGCAGCATGGGCAGCCCCGCTGTCCAGCGATCCCGCCGGGTGGCCGCGACGCGGGCCGTGACCCGGCTCACGCCCGGGAAGGCCGGGACCAGCAGCAGGCTGTCGGGCAGAGCGGCGCGATAGCAGTCCAGTGCTCCGATGGGGTCGGGGAAGAACGACAGCTCCCGTCCCGAGCCCGGCGGGCGGCGGGTCCAGGCCCGATCACGCCAATCGATCCCCCGGCTCCGCAGGGAGGCATGGTGCTGGTGGGCGCAGGCCGGACCACCGGTGCCGTGCCGAGCCACGTGGATCTCGTCGACCTGGTCGAACCGGGCCGCGGCGTGGGTAGCGAGCACGCAGGACAGTCCCGGGGAGAAGCCACAGCCCACCAGCACGGCAACCCGTCGCTCGCGGGCTTCGGCGTCGAGGTCGAGCAGGGCCTTCACCGCGGTCAACCCGTCGGCGGTGGCCACGACGTGACGGCCGGCGGCCACCGCCTCCCGGGCCAGCGCCACCTGGCGGGCCACCGGGGTGGCCAGGAGAACGACATCAACCGGCGCGGTGGATCCGATCTCCCGGATCTCGACCGGTTCGGCCCGGGCGCCCAACGAGGACGCCACTGCGTCATGGCGTTTCCGGTCGAGATCGGCGACCAGAACCCGCTCCACGTCGTCGCTCGCGATCAGGAATCGAGCTGCCCGAGCGCCGACCGCGCCCAGCCCACACACCAGAATCCGCACGGGTTTCCTACCTCGTCGTTACGTCGGTCCGTCGACTACCGAAGATCCGGACCGCGCAGCTCACGCCACCCACCGGACTGGGGAGGCGTGCCGCCGCTACCCCGAAGCCGGAGCACCACGGCGATCAGACCGGCGATGCTCACCGCGGCAAGCGCACGTCGAAGGAGGGCCATATGTGGGGCTAGCAAGAATCGAACTTGCGACTTCACCCTTATCAGGGGTGCGCTCTAACCGACTGAGCTATAGCCCCGCTAGCAAGGGAGCGACTGTATCTCGCGGCTAGCGGCCGGTCGAACGTGATGGCGGGGGCACCGGCTCCCGCACCGTTGCGTAGCGCAGACCGCCGGTGACGTCGTTCAGGAGGTTGAGCAGAACGGTCAGGAGCACGGTCATCGTGGTGCCGGCGATCACGAAGATGAGACCACCGAACAGCGCCGACTTGAACAAAGTGCCGTCATTGAAGGAGAACCCGTCGATGATGACCTCGCCGTCCGGGCAGTCGTCGTCGGTCTCGAACTTGTCACCGGGAGCGAGGTTGGCCCGGGGCACGCACTCGCCGTAGGCGCCGAGCCGGGTGACCAACCCTTCGACCTGGTCCACCGTCTCGGTGGAGCGACCGATCTTCCACAGCAGCACGCCCGCGACCATGAACATGAGGAAGACGCAGAAGTAGAACAGCACCACGATCTTGAACACCGACCAGGGGCTGACGTTGCGCAGCCGGTGGACCACCCAGCGGCCTTCGGTCGGCGCCCCCCCCATCGCCGCCTGACGGCGACCCCGGCGAGGACCGCGTCGAGACGACGGCGGCAGGGCGGGAAGCCCGGCCTCCGGATCGCTCGACGGCTGACCGAGACCATCGACCCGGAGGTCGATGAACGGGGCCGTGGTGTCGGGCCCAGGTTGCGGACTCGGCGGTGCGATCACCTCACCGTGATCGAGCGCCGGCGCCCCGTTCCCGTTCGTCCCGGTAGGGGATCCGTTGACCTCGGTCGGATCGGGCGACGTTGTCGTCGGAGTTGCCGCTCCATCGGCCTCAGCGTGGTCTCCGTTGGTTCCCACCACGCTGGGTGGGGCATCCGTCGGGCTGCTGGGCCCGGGATACGGATTCCGTCCGCCATGGTCCGGTGAATCCGTCTCTAACGACATCCCGGGGAGTCTACGGCACGAGGCCCCCCAAGCTGGGGGCAAGGTTCGCGACGCCCTCAGGTCCTTCTCAGCAAACCTCGAAATGGATCGGATCGGCCACCGGGAGTGGCCGGCAGAGACCGGCCTGAGGAGCGACCGACAGGAGCTGATCGATGAAGCTGGAGGGCACATCTACGGCCAACCCACTCTCGTGACGAGACCGGCCGGGTTGGGCCACAGGGTACGGATTGCTGGCCCGCCGCTCCCACAGCGACTCCTGCTCGGCTCGGCTGCGATACCCGGACACGACCGGCACCGGCCGGCCCAACAGTCGATCCGCGATCGCCAACGCCGCGACCATGGCCGGCGCCAAGCCCTCCCGGTCGCCACCACCCGCAACGGTGGTGCCGGTGGCGGACGTCGTCGGAACCTCCCAACGGCGGGCCCGCCCGAAGGCATCCACCCCGTCGATGACCACCTTCACCACAACCTCGTCGCCGTTGACGTGATACTCGGCCAGCTCTGCCCCGTTGGCCTCCGCCAGGGCTCGAGCCGCCGGCTCGGCTCCGGCGGCGCCGGCGAGCGCGGCCGCATCCGCGGCGGTTCGAGCCTGGGCCCGGTTGGTCACCACCCGGCCCATGGCCGTCAGCCCGAACAGCAGGACCGTCGTCAGTCCGACCGCCGCGACCAGGAACAGTGCGGCCTGGCCGCGATCGTCGTTGGACTCCATCCACCCTCCCGGGCGCCGATGGCGTGGCGCGCCACGCCGAGTTGTCTGGCCGAGGGGGATGTATGGGTGAGGGCCTCGCCGCGACGAGGCGCCGATCAGTCGTCGGTGCCGAACACCGGAGCCACGGCAGCGACCGTCTGGCCGTCGTCGAGGTTCATGACCCGGACACCGGTGGCATCCCGCCCTTGCGACGAGACATCACGGACCGGGGTACGGATCAGGGTGCCCGACGATGAGATCACGAAGATCTCGGTGTCGAGGTCGACCATGAACGCGGCCACCACCCGACCCTTGCGGGCGGTCAGCTTGATGCCCCGAACGCCCTGACCGCCGCGACCCTGGGGGTTGAACTTGTCGAGCTGGGTCCGCTTGCCGTAGCCGGCATCGGTGACGATCAGCAGCGCGACCTCAGGACGACCGACGTCGCAGGAGACCACCTCGTCGCCGGACCGGAGCTTCATGCCCCGCACACCGGCCGCGGCCCGACCCATGGACCGGACCTCGTCCTCGCTGAAGCGGATGGCCATGCCCGAGCGGGACACCATGAAGACGTCCTGATGGCCATCGGTGGGCAACACGCTGACGAGCTCGTCGCCGTCGCGCAGGTTGATGGCGATCAGGCCGGTTCGCAGCGACGAGTCGTACTCGTTGAACTTGGTCTTCTTGACCTGCCCGAGCTTGGTGGCGAAGAACAGGTACGGGTAGGTCTCGTAGTCGCGGGTGTCGATGATGGCCTGGATGTGCTCGTCGGGCTGCAACGCCAACAAGTTGACTATGGCCGTGCCCCTAGCCGTGCGGTCCTTCTTGGGGATCTCGTGAGCCTTCAGCCGGTAGACCCGGCCCCTGTTGGAGAAGAACAGCAGATAGGCATGTGCGGTCGTGGTCAGGATCTGGGTGACGTAATCGCCGTCACGCAGGTTGGCTCCGGCCACGCCTCGGCCCCCACGACCCTGGGCCCGGAAGGCTTCGGACACCACAGCCTTGATGTAGCCGCGGGCCGACATGGTCACGACGAGCTCCTCGTCGTCGATGAGGTCCTCGAGGTCGAGCTCGCCGGCGTCGAAGGTGATCTGCGACCGGCGGGGGTTGGCGAAGCGCTCCTTGATGGCCAGCATCTCGTCGCGGATCACGCCCCGCAGCAGAGCCTCGTTGCCGAGGATGGCTTCCAGTTCGGCGATGGTGCCCCGGAGGCCTTCCAACTCGGTTTCGAGGTCGACCCGGGCCAGCCGGGTGAGCTGACCGAGCTGCATGTTGAGGATGTGGTTGGCCTGCTCCTCGGAGAACTCGAAGGGCTCGACCATGAGCCGGGAACGAGCCTCCGCCCGGTTCTCCGACGACCGGACCAGGGCGATGATCTCGTCGATGATGTTGATGGCCCGCAGGAGGCCTTCGACGATGTGGGCCCGGTCACGGGCCTGGCGCAGCCGATACTCCGAGCGCCGGCGCACCACCACGATCTGGTGGTCGACGTAGGCCTGGAGGGCTTGGTCGAGGCTGAGCGTGCGGGGGATGCCGTCGACCAGGGCGACCATGTTGACCGCGAAGTTGGTCTGCAACGGCGTGTGCTTGTACAGGTTGTTGAGGATCACGAGCCCGGGGGCATCGCGCTTGAGCTCGATCACCAAACGAGTCTTGCCCTTGGCCGACTCGTCGTTGACATCGGCGATGCCCTCGATCTGCCGGGTCTCCACCAGCTCCTTGATCTTGGACGCGGTGGCACCGATGGAGGCCTGGTAGGGCATCTCGGTCACCACGATCCGGTCACGCTGGCGACCGCCCGACCCTTCGATGATCTCGGCGACGGCCCGCAGCTTGATCGAGCCCTTGCCGGTTCGGTAGGCGTCGATGATCCCCTGCCGGCCCATGATCAGCGCCCCGGTCGGGAAGTCCGGGCCCATGACGAACTGCATCAGATCGTCGGCCGTCGCCCCGGGGTTCTCGAGCAGATGGATGGTGGCATCGACCACCTCTGCCAGGTTGTGGGGAGGGATGTTGGTCGCCATGCCCACGGCGATGCCCTGGCTGCCGTTCACCAACAGGTTGGGGAAGCGGGAGGGCAGAACGACAGGTTCCTGCGTCTCCCCCGAGTAGTTGTCGGCGAAGTCGACGGTGTCCTCGTCGATGCCGTCGAGCATGGCCAGCGAGATCTGAGCCAACCGGCATTCGGTGTAGCGAGCCGCGGCCGGGCCGAAGTCGGGTGAGCCGAAGTTGCCGTGCCCGTCGACCAGCGGATGTCGCAAGGAGAAGTCCTGCGCCATGCGGACGAGCGCGTCGTAGATCGCACCGTCACCGTGGGGATGGAAGTGGCCCATCACATGACCGGTCACCCGGGCGCACTTGAGGAAGCTGCGATCCGGGCGGGCCCCGATGTCGTGCATGCCCCAGAGGATCCGCCGGTGCACCGGCTTCAGGCCATCACGGGCATCCGGTAGTGCCCGGGCAGTGATGACCGACATGGCGTAGTCCAGGAAGGAGCGTTCCATCTCCTCCTGGATCTCGATGGGTTCGACACCCACCAGTTGACCGTTGCCGTTCTCGTCGCCTTCGACGGGGGGTACGTCGCTCATTCGCCGATCTCGCGGGGGTTAGATGTCGAGGAAGCGGACATCACGGGCGTTTGTCTGGATGAAGTGCTTGCGCAGTTCGACGTCTTCGCCCATCAGCACCGACAGCACCTCGTCGGCCAGGGCGGCCTGCTCCACGTTCACCTGCAGGAGCGTGCGCCTGGTGATCTCCATCGTGGTGATGTGCAGCTCGTCGAAGTCCATCTCGCCCAGACCCTTCAGCCGACCGAAGTCCTTCTTGTGGTTCGGATGGTCGACCAGGAACTGAGCTTTGGCGTGGTCGTCCTTGAGGTACACCTTCTCCTTGGCCACCTCGGTCGAATACAGGGGCGGCTGCGCGACATAGATGTGCCCGTGCTCGACCAAGGCCCGCATCTGCCGGAAGAAGAAGGTGAGCAGGAGCGTGCGGATGTGAGCACCGTCGACGTCGGCGTCGGTGAGGAGAACCACCTTGTCGTAGCGGCGCTTGTCGACGTCGAAGTCTTCGCCCACACCGGCCCCGATGGCCGATATCAGCGCCTGCACCTCGAGGTTCTTGAGCATCTTGTCGAGCCGGGCCCGCTCGACGTTGAGGATCTTGCCCCGGATCGGCAGGATCGCCTGGGTCGCGGGGTCACGGGCTTTCACCGCCGAACCGCCGGCCGAATCGCCCTCGACGATGAACAGCTCACGCTCGTCACGGTTCTTCGACGAGCAGTCCTTGAGCTTGTCGGGCATGCCGGCGCCGTCGAGGAGCGTCTTGTTGCGGATGACGTCGCGGGCCTTCTTCGCCGCATCGCGGGCGTGCGCGGCCGAGATCGCCTTCTTGACGATCTTGTTGGCCTCGGTGGGGTTCTCCTGCAGCCAGTCGCCGAGCTTCTCGTTGGTGGCCCTCTGGACCAGCGTCTTCATGGCGGTGTTGCCCAGCTTGGCTTTGGTCTGCCCCTCGAACTGCGGGTCGCGCAGACGGACCGACACGATGGCGGTGATGCCTTCGCGGATGTCCTCACCCTGCAGGTTCGGGTCCTTCTCCTTGAGCAGGTTCTTGGTCCGGGCGTGCTTGTTCACCGCGGTGGTCAGGGCCGCCTTGAACCCCTCGACGTGGGTTCCACCCTCGGTGGTGTTGATGCCGTTGGCGAAGCTGTGGATGCCGTCCTGGTTGTACCCGGTGTTCCACTGGAAGGCCGCTTCGACCTCTGAGGTCTCGTCGCTGTCGGCGTAGTAGCCGACCTTGGCGAAGAGGCTCTCCTTGGTCTGGTTGATGTGCTTGACGAAGTCGACGATGCCGCCGGAGTACTTGAAGACCGTGGTGTTCGGGTCGTGATCGGGGCGCTCGTCCTTGAACCGGATCTCCAGGCCCCGGTTGAGGAACGCCATCATCTGCAGCCGCTCGAGGATGGTGCGGGCCGAGAACTCGATGGTCTCGAAGACGGTCAGGTCGGGCCAGAAGGTCACGACCGTGCCGTGGATGTGCTCGCCTTTGCTGTTCTTGCGGGACTCGCCGAGGTTGCGCAGCTTGCCCTGGGGCTGGCCGCCCTTGGCGAACTCCATCTCGTAGTGCCGGCCACTGCGGTCGACCTCGACCACCAGCCGCTGGGACAGGGCGTTCACCACCGACACGCCGACACCGTGGAGCCCACCGGAGACCTTGTAGCCCTCGCCCCCGAACTTGCCTCCGCCGTGGAGCTTGGTGAGCGCGATCTCCACGCCGGAGATCTTGTGGACCGGGTGCATGTCGGTGGGGATGCCGCGGCCGTTGTCGATCACCTGACAGCCACCGTCGGCCTGCAGGGTGATGTCGATCCGGCTGGCGTACCCGGCCATGGCCTCGTCGACCGAGTTGTCCACGACCTCCCACACACAGTGGTGCAGACCCGAGGCGCCGGTGGAGCCGATGTACATGCCAGGGCGCTTCCGTACCGGCTCCAAGCCCTCAAGGACTTGCATGTCCTTGGCTCCGTACGAAGTGCTTCCCTGCGACAAGGCGCGACGACCTTTCAACGAGTCAAAAACGAGTGTGCGAGAGACCGGCGCTCGGGTGGAAGCGCCTGGTCAAGACCGCACATCACAACGTTGACAGCCTACCAAAACCAGGCCCCGGATCCGGGTCATCTAGCGCCTCGCGAAACGGGTCCTCGGAGGCCGGGGACCACGGCGTCGCGCCTGGTCGACGCGCACCTCGATCCGCTCGATGCGACGCTCGCCGGACAGCTCGGTGAGCCGGGTCAAGAGCTCGGCTTGGAGGAACCGCACATGGGTCGCCACCGCGGGTTCATCGCAACCGACGACCAACGTGTCGCCGTCGATGTGCACCGGTCGGGTTCGGGCCGCCATGTTCTCGCCGACCAGCTCGGCCCAGCGTTCGAAGATGACCTCGACCCCGGAGACCGACGTCGGTGCGCCGAGAGACCGCAGGGTGCGGTCGAGCACCTCCGCCACCCGGGTCGGATCGGGAGCCGGGCCTGGAAGAGCTCGCCATCGGCTACCGATCTGCATGCCGAGCATCCTAATGAGACAGCGGCGACGCAGTCGCCACCGCACAGGGTGGCAGGGCGGGGTCGGGCGGGAGGTAGGCGAGATAGGTCCGGGCCGGGATCACCCCGGTTCGATCCGGCCGTCGCGGACTCGGAGGACCGCATCCGGCTCGGCCCCAGCGGGTAGGTCGCCGGCAGTGGTGAGCAGAACCTGGCCTAGGGGCAGGTTGGCCAGGAGGGCCTGGCTGCGCTCCGGGTCGAGCTCGCTGAAGACGTCGTCGAGCAGCAGCACCGGAGCGCTCTCGAACTCGTCGGCCACCACGCGGTGCACCGCCAGCCGCAGGGCCAACGCCAGCGTGCGCTGCTCGCCCTGGCTGCACTGTGTGCGGGAGGGGAATCCGCCGATCGACAGCGCCACGTCGTCGCGGTGCGGGCCGACCGTGCAGACGCCGCGGCGGATGTCATCCCGACGGGCCGCGGTCAAGGCCTCGGCCAGGCCCCGGTCCCACCACGCCGACTCGTAGCCAACCTCAACCTTGGCTGGAGGGTCAGATGAATCGACCGACAGGGCGTCATAGGTCTCGGCCAGTACGGGACGCACCCGGTCCAGCAGGTCGACGCGGGCCCGAGCCAGGGCCTCCCCCGCTTCCACCAGCTTGGTGTCCCAGACCTCGAGCGTGAACGCCGCAGACTCGTCCAGCGAACCGCCGCTCTGCTTCAACAGCGCCCCCCGCTGGCGCAGCACCCGCTCGAGCTCGCTGCGCAGAGCGTCGTTGCGCGGGTGCAGCGACACCAAGGCGTCATCGATGAACCGCCGGCGCTCCCCCGGGCCGCCCTTGACCACCGCCAGGTCATCGGGTGTGAACACCGTGACCCGCAGCGCTCCTAGGAGATCCCGGGCCCGCTTCAGCGGCTGACGGTTGACCTGCACCCGGTTCCGGCCACTCAGGGCCAACTGGGCTTCGATCAACAACTCCCGATGCTCACGCTCGGTGTCGGCTCGCACCACCGCGAACGGCGCACCTCGCCGGACCATGGCCTCGACCGGAGCGCCACGGAACGACGACAGTGTGGCCAGCCAGGCCAGACCCTCGAGCAGGTTGGTCTTGCCTGCGCCATTGCGGCCCACCACCGCGGTGAACCCCGGCACCAGATGCAGCTCGGCCGACGTGTAGCTACGGAAGTCGCTCAGCCACAGCGAACGGACCAGCACTGGTAGCTGGCCGCGTCAGCTGACCCGGACCGGCATCAACAGGTACAGGAACTCGGGATGCTCGGGACTGCGGACCACGGCGGGCTTGAGGGCATCGACGGTCTCGATCACAACCTCGTCGCCCGGGATCACCTCGACGCCCTGGAGCAGATAGTCGGGATTGAACGCCGCGGTCAGCTCGGTGCCCTCGAACTTGGCGTCGAGCGACTCATGGGCCTGGCCGACGTCCTGGGTGACTGCCACCAGCTCGAGGCCCTCCGACGACATCACCAAGCGCACCGGGGTGGCCTCACGCGCCAGCAGCTTGACCCGGCGCACGCCGTCCAGCAGCGCCTCGCGTCCCACGGTCATCCGGTTGGGATGGGTGTTGGGGATGAGCCCCCGGTAGGGCGGGAAGTCGCCCTCGATCAGCACCGTGGTCAGACGGGTGGAGCCGGCCTCGAAGCTCGCATCGCGCTCCCCGAGCCGCAGAGTCAGCTGATCGGTGTCGCCCAACACCTTGGTGAGATCGTTCAACGCCCGCGACGGCACGAGCACCGACTGGCCTTCCGACAGCAGGTTCTGACCGGGGAGGTCCCGGACAGCCAGCCGGTACGAGTCGGTGGCCACCAGACGCAGCCCGTCCTCCTCGGCCGACACCAGTACGCCGGTCAGGATGGGCCGAGCGTCGTCACTGGAGGCGGCCGGAACCACCTGACGAAGCGCCGCCGCGAACTGCGCGGCATCGATCATGACCGGATCGCCCACCGGTTCGGGAACCCGGGGGAACTCGTCGGCCGGGAAGACCCGCAGCGAGAACTCGGAGCGGCCGGCGGTGATCCGGGCCTCCTCGTCGACCACGGCGACCTCGACCGCACCCGACGGCAGGGCCTTGACGACATCGGACACCAGCCGTGCCGGCAGGACCGAGACGCCGTCGGTGTCGCCGGCCACGCCCTCGCGCACAGCTACCGAGATGGTCAGCTCCAGATCGTGACCAGTCAACGTGAGCTGTTGGCCTGACAGCTCGGCACGAATGCCAGACAGGACCGGCAGTGCTCCCCCGCGGTTGGCCGTGGCTCGGCTCGCGGTGCCGAGGGCCTCGACGAGGACGTCACGCTCGCATCGGAACTTCACGCCGCCACTCACTTTCTCTACCTGCTTTTGAGGATCTCTGATTAGGAGGAGTAGTAGGGGTTGTGGATTGTGGACGACTCAGTGTTCACCCTGGCCAGACCACGGATGGCTGTCCCCGGTCTGTCCCCAGGCTCCCACAGGCGAAAGGGTTCGTGCGGGACCTCATGGGGACAGCCGACTTGTTATCCACTGGCTCGAGCCAGATTCCCACATGTGATCCCCTGGGTTGTCCGCAGGCCTGTAGGACGGGCAGTCGCGGGAGGTCTCAGGTGGGTCGCTTGGTCTACCAGGTCGGCTCAACGACCCTGCCGGACCCGCTGCATCAGCAGCGTGACCTGGTCGTAGATCTGACGATCTTTGGACATCAGCGAGCCGATCTTCTCGACCGCGTGGATCACGGTGGTGTGATCGCGGCCTCCGAAGACTCGGGCGATGTTGGGATAGGACAGCTCGGTCAGTTCGCGCATGACATACATAGCGATCTGCCGGGCCGTGACCAGCGGCCGCTGACGATGCTTGGAGATGACCTCCTCCACCGTGAACCCGAACAGCTCGGCGGTCTCCTCCAGGATGAATGGCGGGGTGATCGGTCGGGGCTGGTCCTGGGTGAGCAGATCGGCCAGGACCTGGGTGGCACGGTCGACGGTCAGCGGCTCGTGGGTGAGGCTGGCGAAGGCCGACACCCGGATCAGCGCTCCCTCCAGCACCCGGATGTTGTCGGTGATGTGGGTGGCGATGAACTCGAGGACGTCGTTGGGGATGCCGGTGGCGTCGAGGTCGGCCTTCTTGCGCAGGATGGCCAGCCGGGTCTCCAGCTCGGGCGGCTGGATGTCGGTCATGAGACCCTGCTTGAACCGGCTGCGCAGCCGGTCCTCGATACCGATCTGGTCGGGGGGACGGTCCGACGACAGCACGATCTGACGGCTGGTCTGGTGCAGGTGGTTGAAGGTGTGGAAGAACTCCTCCACCGTCTCCTGCTTGCCCTCGAAGAACTGCACGTCGTCGACCAGCAGGACGTCGATGTCGCGGTAGCGACGCTTGAAGGCGTCCCGACTGTCGGAGTGCATCGAGTCGATGAACTCGTTGAGGAAGGTCTCCGAGGTGACGTAGCGGACGCGGTGAGTCGGATAGTTGTCGTTGACGTAGCTGGCGATGGCTTGGAGCAGGTGGGTCTTGCCCAGCCCGGCGTCGCCGTAGATGAACAGCGGGTTGAACTTGCGGGCCGGCATCTCGGCCACGGACTGCGCGGCGGCGTGGGCGAAGCGGTTCGACCGCCCGATCACGAAATCCTCGAACGTATACCTGGGGTTCAGCTCGGCGACATCCTCGACCCGGGACATCGGTGACATGCCCCGGGGCGATGCGCCGGCAGGCGTCAGCGTCTGTTGACTCGCGGCGGCCGGCGCCGGTTGAGGCCGGTCCACCCACCAGGGTGCCGGCGGTTCCATGGCATCGATCTGCAGGCTGAGCTGGGCCTGTGGAGCACCGGCCTCGGTGAGGGCATCGCGCACCAGACCGAGGTACCGACCCTCGATGCGCTCTTTGGCCAGGGAGTTGGGAACGCCGAGAGTGAGGACGTCCTGGTTGTACTCAACCGCGCGCACACCGTCGAAAGCCGTGTGCCAGACCAGGTCGGAGACTTGTGCCCGCAGGAGCGCGGCGCACGTATCCCACAGCCGTTGCGCTTCGCTCGTCACTGTGCGTCGGTCCTCCTCCGTGCCCGCACTGTTTCCACAGCACTGTCCACACAATGTGGATATGTGCACATGTGGTTGACCGTTGGTAGGCCCACCGGGTGGGTGAAAGCCATGTCCGGGCAACCTGGCTTTGCGAAATCCGCTTTCCCGCCCCGGATTCCTCTACCGCCGATGAGCGCCGGGGCCGGTCAACGTAGCACCGCGTTGTGTGAGCGTCGCAAGCACTGTCCACAGCCTGGGGATACATCCATGGGGAAGTGATGTGGACAAGCAGGGATCCCGAATGGCACGACCCGCCGGCCTGGCTCTACCGTTGCACCGGCACCGACGTGCGGTGCTCCGCGCTGCGCGTACCGTCCAATTCACGTCATCGTGACGCGGTCGGGATGTAGTCGGAATGCCGAGTCCGGTGTTCCCCCGCCGCGGCGCTGCTGGTCTCACCGACGGTGGGGCGGGCACAAGACATGCGCCGGACGCCACGGCGTCACGAGTTTGGCGCCATCGAGGAGGCCTTGAGGTGAAGCGCACGTTCCAGCCCAACAACCGTCGTCGAGCGAAGCGGCACGGCTTCCGTCTGCGGATGCGTACGCGTGCCGGCCGAGCTGTGCTTCGGGCACGCCGGCAAAGAGGGCGCGAACGCCTTTCAGCGTGATCGGCCGGGTGCACGACCGTGCGACGTTCGAGGCGCTCCGCCGCCAGGGCCGGCGAGTACGTCGGGGGCCGGTGACCGTGGTCTATCTGCCGGCCGCCGCTCCGCCTCCCCGAGCCGCCTTCGCCATCAGCCGCAAGGTGGGCAATGCCGTGGCGCGCAACAAGGTGCGTCGACGGCTGCGATCGATCCTGCGCGAGCTCGAGAGCCCGGTCGCTGGGGAACAGCTACCGAACGGCACCTACCTCCTGACCACCCGACCGGGCGTGGCCGAGCTGCCGTACTCCGAGCTGTCCGGCCTGGTCAGCTCGGCCTGCCGTGCCGTGACCGGCGCCGACCGGAGCGCCAGATGACTCCCGCGGCGCGAGCCCTGTCCGGAGGGGTGCGTGCGTACCAGAAGGTGCGCGCCGGCAGGCCGTCGGCCTGCCGCTATCAACCAACCTGCTCGGAGTACGCCTTGGAAGCGTTCGAGCACCACGGCGCCGCTCGGGGCAGCTGGCTCGCGGTGCGCCGTCTGAGCCGATGCCATCCGTGGGGCGGCCATGGCTGGGATCCCGTTCCTGAAGGAAAGCACCACTGATGTTTGACGGCGTCTTCGAGCTCATCGCGGGACTGCTCAGCAAGTTCTACGACTTCAGCAACAGCTATGCCATCTCCATCGCGCTGCTGACCTGCGCGGTGATGGTGATCACGACTCCGCTGACCCTCAAGGGCACGAAGTCGATGATCGAGATGCAGCGGTTGCAGCCGGAGATCCGGCGGCTGCAGGTCCAGTACAAGGACGATCGCCAGAAGCTCAACGAAGAGATGATGAAGTTCTACCGGGAGCACGAGATCAACCCGTTGGGCGGCTGCCTGCCGATGATCATCCAGCTCCCGGTGTTCTCGATCCTGTTCTGGGTGATCAGGGGGTTGACCAACAAGGCCGACTTCGTGGGTCTCCAGCAGGCCATGTCCAACTTCGGCTTCAGCCCGCCGCCCCCGCAGGAGACCTTCAACCCGAAGTACCTCGACCACTCGTCGTCGCTGTACAACGCGCTGCACTCGAGCACGAAGATGGTCAGCTTCGGCGTCGACCTGGCCGAGACCCCGTCGGAGGCGATCCAGCAGGGTCTGGGCACCGCCTGGCCGTACCTGCTGCTCCTGGCCATCATCGGCGGGCTGGCCTGGTTCCAGCAGAAGCAGATCATGGGCCGCAACGCCGGCTCCGAGATCAGCCAGCAGCAGCGGATGATGATGCGGTTGGGGCCAGTCATGCAGCTGGGCTTCACCTTCATCAGCCCGGCCGCTCTGGGGATCTACTTCCTGGTCTCGACCGCGTGGCGGGTCGCCCAGCAGACCTACATCACCCACTCGCTCTACAAGGGCGAGGATTCCGTCGGTGCGCAGGCCCAACGGGCCATGGCCGAGGCGCGCGCCGCCAAGAAGACGCAGGGGACCAAAGGCGCTGGCAACGGCGCGCGCACCAAGACCCCAACGGCCAAGACCCCAACGGCCAAAGGATCTTCGAACAGCGGGACCTCGGGCAACGGCTCGTCGGGTCCGGCCAACAAGCAGTCGTCCAAGACCGCAGCTGAGGGTGCAGGCGCGGGCTCCGTCCCGGCCAAGTCCCACCCGCGCTCGCGCAAGAAGAAGAAGAGGAAGTGATCCACGGTGGAATGGGTCGAAACCACGGGCCGCACAGTCGCCGAGGCGCTGGATGCGGCTCTCGACCAGCTCGGTGTCGATGAACAGGAAGCCGAGGTCCAAGTTCTCCAGGAGCCGCAGAAGGGCCTCTTCGGCCGGCTGCGAGCCGAGGCGCGTGTGCGTGTCCGGATCCGGCCGACCCGGCCCCGCCCCAAGGTGGAGCGCCGCGACCGGCGCCGACGAGGCGAGCGGGATCGGGAACGTCGTGGCGGCCGCAACGGCGGTGGCTCGACCACTGCGACCAAGTCCGGCGCGTCCCGTTCCGACAACACCGGCAACGGGGCCGAAACCCCAGGTGGCGGTGGTCGACAGGCTCGTTCTGGCGGCTCCGAGGACGGACGATCAGCTCAAGGCCAGCGCGGCAGCGGGGAGGGTGGTTCCGGAGGGGGAAGCGGCCGGAATCGCCGCCGCCGTGGGGGCAATCGAGGCGCGAAACAGCAGGGAGCAGCGGTGACTGACCAGACCAGCGAGACAGCGACAGGGTCCACGACGACAGCGACCGGACCCGACCTCGAGGCGCAGCGAGTTGCGGTCGAGGAGTTCCTACGCGGGCTGGTGGACTCGTTCGGCCGCGCCGAAGCCACCGTGGTGGTCCGGGTGGTCGAGGAGGACACGCTCGAGGCCGACATCGACGGCTCGGAGCTGGGGCTGCTCGTCGGGCCCAAAGGCCAGACCCTGCAAGCCATCCACGAGCTGGTCCGCAGCATGGTGCAGCGCCAGTTCGTCGGTCAGGCCCATGCTCGGGTCCGAGTGGATGTGTCGGGCTATCGGCAGCGTCGGCGCGAGGCCCTGGAGCGGTTCACCCGCACCGTGGCCGAGAAGGTGCAGTCGACGGGGCGGGCCGTGGTGCTGGATCCGATGGGAGCCAGCGACCGCAAGATCGTGCACGACCTGGTGAACGAGATCGACGGCTTGGAGACGGTGTCGGAGGGTGAGGAACCCGGGCGCCGGGTGATCATCCAGCCCAGTTGACGTCACGACTCGAGGAGGTGCTGGCGGACGCCCGGTCCGTCGGCTTCCTCGGCCCCGCTCCGATCGCTGTGGGCGTCGCCCATGCACGCGGTTTCATGGTCGAGATACCGGCTCCGGAACGGCTGGTCGACCTGGGCAGCGGTGGTGGGCTACCGGGGCTGGTGCTGGCCGATTGTTGGCCAAAAGCCCAGGTTTTCCTGGTGGAATCCAACCAGCAGCGTTGCCAGTTCCTGGCCGAGGCGGTCGAGCGCTTGGGCTTCGGCGACCGGGTCGTCGTGCTGCAGGAGCGGGCTGAGACGACCGGCCGACGACCCGAACTGCGAGGAACCATCGATCTCGTGGTGGCCCGCGGGTTCGGCCCCCCGGCGGTGACGGCGGAGTGCGGCGCTCCCCTACTCGGGGTCGGCGGACGACTGGTGGTGAGCGAGCCGCCGGCTGAGGTCCCGGGAGAGGCGCCTAGATGGCCGTCTGAGGCGTTGGCCGAGCTGGGGTTGGCACCGGACCGTGTCTGGGCCACAGAGTTCCACTACCGCTCCCTGGCGCAGGTGCGACCTTGCCCGGAGCGCTACCCCCGTCGGGTGGGGATTCCGGCAAAACGCCCGTTGTACTGAGGCATGCCGTCGCGAGGGTGTGGAATGGGGCGATGACGTCGTCTGGATCGATCTATCTCTTCGGTGCCGGCGGGCATGCCAAGGTCATCGTCGAGATCCTGGAGAGCTGTGGGCTCCGGCCGGCTGGGCTGTTCGACGAGAACGCCGCTGGGGGCCAGGTGTGCGGCTATGACGTCGACGCCTATCCCGGGAAGTTCGACGTCGACCTCGACGAGCTGATCATCTCGATCGGCAACAACGCGGTGCGGCGAGACAAGGCCGAGAAACTGCAGGTCAACTACACAACGGCGATCCATCGGGCGGTCACGATCTCGCCCCGGGCCACCGTCGGTCGAGGGACGGTGGTCATGGCCGGCGTGATCATCAACTCCGAGACGAGCGTGGGGCAGCACTGCATAATTAATACAAGTGCATCAATCGACCATGACAGTGTGATCGGGGATTTCGCCCACATCTCCCCCAACGCCACGCTGTGCGGCACGGTGAGCGTGGGAGAAGGCTCGCACATCGGCGCCGGCGCAGTGGTGATCCCCGGCATCAAGATCGGCAGCTGGTCCACCGTCGGCGCCGGCGCCGTCGTTATCCGGGACGTACCCGACAACACCTGCGTAGTCGGCTCCCCCGCTCGCCCCCTCCCCTAGTTCCGCAAGGAACACGCTCAATCCAAGATTGAGATACAGAAGAAACCCACCCACGGCGAGCCCCTTATGCAGGAGACCGTCCAGCCACGCGTTAGCGGTTCCGATGGTTGAGTGCAGCGCCGCGACCCTGCCGCGGCCGGCGACCCGGAGGGACGGGGGCCAGGCCTAGGTCCGATTCCCGCTCACTCCTCACCTCGATGCCGTGCATCAATGACTAGGTCGAGAGTTGCTTCAGCCAGGCGAACTGAACGCGGAGGACGATGTCGACCCAACTTTCGCCCGATGGTCACGGTGGAAGTGCCAAGGCACCCAGCCTGGACGAACCGTCGCACGGAGCGGACAAACGCCGGCCCGACCCTAAATGAAGAGCGCGGCCACCGGGCCATAGAGCACCGCAGTTCCACCGAGATGTCCACCGAATGCTCAAAGTGGAACGCCGGGCCGAAGTAGGTCACGACCAGCAGAGGTCGACAAGTAGCGCTGATCGGAGTTCATGGCTGTGTTGGCTGGCTTCAAATGCGGCCGGGGAGCGACCGTCTTCCGCTTCAACCGGATCATGCCGAAGAAGCACAATCGACAGTTGCTGGCGACGCCGGATGTCACAGCCTTCCCAGTGTTCCGTTGAACGGCCGGGAGACCGGCGCGATCACCCAATGGCCGTCGCCCAGTTCCGTCGACGGATGGACACCATCGACGACCAGGACAAGAGGTCGCAGCCGGCCGGTAGCAGCAAGGTCCCAGCGGAGTCAGTTCGACACAGTCATCCACTGTCCGGCGGATGTTCCACGTGGAACGGTGGGGAAGCCGCAGGCACGTCTGTACCGCGACCACGTCGTGAGCAGGTGCTGCGGGGAGCCATCAGCCACCCGGGCACGGGATGCACCCGTAGAGGCTCCCGGCCCGGCAACCCGTGGCGGTCTTCCCACGGAGACATCGGCTCCCTGGGGGAGTACCGGGCCGACGACTTCGGCCCACCCGGCGAAGTCCTGGAAGCGACCGAGGACCGGTCTGTGGGCGGGCTGTTCCACGTGGAACATCCGTCGTAGATGCGTCGAACCAGGTCAGCGATGGCTACTGGGCGCTGGGGAGCGAGCTCGGGGCGGGGCTCCCGGAGGATGTCGGCGTCGAAGAGCCAGCCTGAGCTGGGAAGCGGCCTCGGAATGTTCCACGTGGAACAGACCTCAGGCCGGGAAGATCCCGCCAACGGTGGCGGTGTTCCACGTGGAACATTGGCTCGCAGTGCGAAAGTCCAGGTCAGGGCCATATTGGGGCCTAGCCCTTGACCCCATCTCACCGGGGGGAAAGGATGTCCCGGATGTGCCCCAGCACACCCGACAAAAGTGCGGGGAGCTCGGGGGCTGGGAAGGCGGAATCAGTGTCTCCCGGCAGGGGGAAGAAGTCTGGGAAACCATCCTCCACCCGCTCCGCGACCAGAAAACGCAAGGGCCTTCCGGGGGCGGATCTGATTCCTTCCCTGGAATCCCTGACCAAATCCCATCCACCGGCCCAGGATCCCCACTTGCGGGTAGCGGCTCCTGGTACGGTGCCGCCACCCCCACCGCCCCCGCCTCGTGGCCTGGGCCAAGACCCTTCGACGGTGATGTCCACTTCTGACACAATCAACGATTCGGAAGCTGCCCCCGTCCCGGATACGACCAAAACCACCGAGTCTTCGTCTCCCTTCATTCGACCCTTTCCTCGCATCATCTCGATCGCGAACCAGAAGGGTGGAGTAGGCAAGACAACGACAGCGGTGAACCTTGGAGCCTGTCTGGCCGAGCTCGGTTACCGAACCCTGGTGATCGATCTCGACCCGCAGGGCAATGCCAGTACCGGGCTTGGGATCAACATCCGAGACCTTCAGGCGTCGATGTACGACGTGATCCTCAACGAGTTGCCACTCGAGGATTGCATCGAACCGACAGCCCTCCGCAACCTCTTCGTCGCACCGGCCGCGCTCGACCTGGCCGGTGCCGAGATCGAACTCGTTCCGGCGTTCAGTCGCGAGCTGCGACTGCGCCGGGCGCTCGACGGCGTCGCGAGCGATTACGAGTTCATCCTCATCGATTGTCCGCCCTCTCTTGGGCTGCTCACCGTCAACGGCCTCGCTGCGGCGACCGAGGTGATCGTCCCGATCCAGTGCGAGTACTACGCGTTGGAAGGCCTCGGCCAGCTGCTTCGCAACGTGCAGTTGGTGCAGCGCAACCTCAACCCGGTGCTCGAGCTCTCGGCCATGGTCCTGGTGATGTACGACGCCCGCACCAAGCTGGCTGATCAGGTGGTCATGGAAGTTCGAGATCACTTCGGCGAGAAAGTCTGCAACAGCATCGTGCCCAGAACCGTGCGGCTGAGCGAGGCTCCTTCGTTCGGTCAACCGATCATCACCTTCGACCCGGCGTCGAGGGGTTCGATCGCCTATCGAGATCTCGCCAAGGAGGTGAGCGGTGGAGCGTCGCGGGTTGGGTAAGGGACTTGGTGCCCTCATCCCCGGTGATCTGTCTTCCCCCGGCAGTGATGGCGTCGGGGGAGTGCTCGAGGTTCCGATCAGCCAGATCGAGCCGAACCGCTTTCAGCCCCGCAGTCACTTCGACGAGGAGGCGTTGGCCGGACTGACCGCGTCGATCCGCGAGCTCGGCGTCTTGCAGCCGATCTTGGTGCGACGCGTCGGCCCGGAGCGCTACGAGTTGGTGGCTGGCGAGCGGCGTTGGCGTGCGGCGAAACGGGCCGGTCTGCAGTTCATGCCGGTGATCGTGCGCGAGGTCGCTGATGCGTTGTCATTACAACAGGCGCTCGTCGAGAACCTCCACCGCGACGATCTCAATCCGCTCGAGGAGGCTGCGGCCTACCAACAGCTGATCGAGGACTTCGGCTTGACGCAGGAGGAGGTCGCTCAACGGGTCGGCAAGAGCCGTTCCGCGGTGGCCAACTTGCTGCGGCTGTTCCAGCTACCGCCTCAGGTCCAGAAGCTGGTCGCGGAGGGCAAGCTCTCATCGGGGCATGCCAAGGTGCTGCTGAGCACACCGGATCGCACGTTCCAGGAGACGCTGGCCCGGCGCATCGCCGCCGAAGGGTTGACGGTGCGTGAGACCGAAGAAGCGGTCCGCCAGCACAACGAGATTCACGAACCCGAGCCAGAGCTCGACGATGACACGAACGTACGTTCCCCAAGGCTTACCAGGCTTCGGGCTCCGGGCCTGCTGGAATTGGAGAACCTGCTGGCCAACCAGCTCGACACCCGGGTCAAGATCGACATGGGTCCGAAGCGGGGCAAGGTCATGATCGAGTTCGCCGACCTCGAGGACCTGGAGCGGATCTACCGGGCCATGAGCCCCGGGAGCCCCTCGCCCAAGTAGTAGTCGACCGGGTCGGGATCGTGCCTAGAAAAGACTCGACCCCGACCTGAGGTTGGGGGGCATCTCAAGTCGAGGTCGAGCTATCCACAATATTGTCCACATCCTGTGGAGAAGCCCCGGAACAAGGGCGTTGACCTGGTCAGACGAGGTACTCCTCGATCTCAGCCAGAAGCTGACGCTTGCCCTTGGCGCCGACCATGCGCTTCTGGGGCTGCCCGTCCTTGAACAGGATCAAGGTCGGAATGCTCATCACGTCGAACTGCATGGCCGTATCCGGGTTGTCGTCCACGTTCAGCTTCGCGATCGTCAGCTTCCCAGCGTTCTCGGCAGCGATCTCATCGAGGATGGGTGCAATCGCCTTGCACGGGCCGCACCACTCAGCCCAGAAGTCGACGAGCACGGGCTCGCTGGCGGCGCCGATCGTCTCGGCGAACGTGGAGTCGGTGATGGTGGCAGTTGCCATATTGAGCGTTGACCTTCCTCGAGGATGACCCTGCAAGAGGGAACTAGCTGTCCGAACAGTAGGGGAGCCGCGAATCTTCCCACTCGTCGGGCCCGGTCGACCGGATACGACGTCGGGAAGGCAGGCGGACCCTGCGGTTGCCGCCCTGCCGGTGTCCTGCAGACCGGACCGGCGCCGGAGTTAGTCTGGCCGGATGGTCTCAACCGCTCCGCCCAGGGCACCCTACGGTGAGCCTGAGGCGCCGCCCGAGCAAGACTGGCCGAGCCAGGTCGCCGACACCATCGTCCAGGTCGTCGGGTCGGTTCGTGACAAGACCACCGGCCCGGCGCTCCAGGTGGCCAAGGCCGTCGTCTACGGGACGGTGGCCGCGATCATCGGGCTGATCGCGTTGGTGATCTTCACCATCGCCGCGGTGCGATTCCTCAACGCGTATCTGCCAGATGCCGTGTTCGGCGAGACCCACATGTGGGCGTCCTATCTGATCCTCGGGCTCATCTTCGTGATCGCCGGCGGCATCCTGTGGTCTCGACGTCGGACCCCGGAACAGACCCCCCGCTACTGACGTTGTAATCGCTGACTCGATCACCTGGATCAACCACGAGGTTCCATGAGCAACGACGTCCACAAGGTCATCATCATCGGTTCCGGTCCCGCTGGTCTGACCGCGGCGATCTACGCCTCGCGTGCCGAGCTCAACCCGCTGATGCTCGAGGGCGAACCGTCCTCGACCAGCGACCAGCCGGGCGGGCAGTTGATGATGACGACCGATGTCGAGAACTACCCGGGGTTCCCGGACGGGGTCATGGGCCCGGAGCTGATGATCCGGTTCCGCGAACAGGCCGTCCGCTTCGGCACCGACATCCGTACCGAGAAGGTGGCGAGGGTCGACCTGTCCTCGCGTCCATTCGAGGTCTGGGTGGGTGATCCGAACACAGCCGAGCCCACGTACCGCGCCAACTCGATCATCGTCTCGACCGGAGCGCAGTCCGTACTGCTGGGCGTGGAACGCGAAGCTGAGTTGATCGGCCATGGCGTGTCCACCTGCGCCACCTGCGACGGCTTCTTCTTCCGCGGCCGCGACATAGCGGTTGTCGGGGGCGGGGATTCGGCGCTGGAGGAGGCCATCTTCCTCACCAAGTTCGCCGAGTCGGTGACCATCGTGCATCGGCGGGACGAGCTGCGGGCTTCGAAGATCATGCAGGCCCGGGCTCTGGCCAACGACAAGATCTCCTTCCAGTGGCATCACGTCGTGCATGCGCTGGAAGGCGAGGACGCGCTCTCCGGAGTCCAGGTACGCGACGTTCGCACCGACGAGATCACCACCCTGCCGGTCACCGGACTGTTCGTGGCCATCGGCCACAAGCCAAACACCGACCTGTTCAAGGGTCAGTTGGACATGGAGGACTCGGGCTACCTGATCACGGGGCTCGGCGCCGGCGAGACCTCCACCAACGTCGATGGAGTCTTCGCCTGCGGCGATGTGCAGGATCACGTCTACCGGCAGGCGGTCACCGCGGCCGGGTCAGGCTGCATGGCCGCCATCGACGCCGAGCATTGGCTCGAAGCGCAGCACGACGGCTGAGCTATCGCCCGAGCAGCTCCTTAGGGGGTGAACGGCACGTCGACGACGTCGGTGCATGACGCCGTGTCGGTGGCCACCAGGTGCTGCGTACCGGCGAGCTCGTAGACGTGGACCCGAACGGCTTTACCCTGGTACTCGGCATCACCAACGAACACGGTGGTGCCCCGGGCCGGATCGCCCTGGTCGGAGAGCCCGATGCACGTTGCACCGTCGGCCGCTGAATTGGGTGCAGTGGAGTCGTTCCCGAGTTGGGTGTCCGTACGGGATCGGTTCTGCTCGACGAGGGCCTCGAGCTCCTCCGTGGTCTCGGCCGACCCGATGTAGACAGCACTGCGGGCTGCTCCAGCCTCGGCCTCTGGTGCCGCTTCGGGCGCGAGATCGCCAGACTCGCTCCCGCCGGCTTCAGTGGTGGGCCTGTCTTCAGCACTGGCCGCCGTGCTGGCCTGGTCGGCGGCGTCGTGGTCGTTCTGCCGCAGGACACTCACGGCCACCAGGCCGACGATCACGATCGCGGCCGCAGCGGCGAGCCACGAGCCGGCGCGTCGGAAGCCTGCCGCCTGCCGTCGAGCCGGAGGCGGAACCGGACGCAGATGCCGCGGGTCGGCCGTCCGACCCGGCCTGGCGGCATCGTAGGCGTTCAGGGCCGACGCCAGCGCTGCGTCCAGCGCGCCGGGCGGACTGGGCGGCGTATCGCGGAGCGCCGAACGCACCTGCAAGATGTCATCCACCCGTTGCGCCACGGCCGGGTCGCGCCGCGCCCGGTCGGCGGTCTCAGGCGACAGCAGACCGTCGACGATGGCCGAGGCCAGTTCGTCAGGATCGGTGGGCGGTGGTTCCGGTGGCGTGGTCATGGCTCAGGGGGTTGGACGATCGGTGGAGGGCTGGGGGTTCCCGAGGTGGCGAGCGAGATGGGCTCGACCCCGAGCGATCCGGGACCGAACGGTGCCGGGAGGAAGGTTCAGCACCTCACCGATGTCGGCGTACTCGATGTCGCAGAGGTCACGCAGGATCACCGCTACCCGAAACTCCTCGGGGACCTGCGCCAGAGCGGCGTCGATGTCGAGCCGTTCGGTGATCTGGTCGGGGAGGGGAGTGGGATCCACCAGCACCAGCTCGTCGGTGGCCGAGGGGATCGGACGCCGGGCCCGGCGTCGCAGCTCGTCCAGGCAGGCGTTGGTTGCCACCCGGTAGGACCAGGTGGTGAAGGTGGCGCGGCCATCGAAGCGGTGCAGTCCTCGGGCGATGGCGATCAGGGCTTCCTGGGTGGCGTCCTGGGCGTCGGCATCGTTGCCGGCCAACCGCCGGCACAGGCCCCAGATGCGGTCGTAGTGGCGCCGCAGGAGCGTGTCGACTGCAGTTCGATCGCCGGCGACGGCGGACCCGATCAGGCGCTGGTCGTCGGTGAACTGAACCACCGGGCACCCGCCCCGCTCATCCGAGAGCCCTGGCCTCGGCGACGAGAATCTGGAACTGACCACGTTGGTTGGGTTCCTCGCCCACCCGGGTGAACCACAACAGCACCGCTCCGCCCTTGGTGCCTTCGGGCAGGTCGATCTTGGACGCCCCGCTCGTGTTGTTCTCCCGAGTGGCCAGGGGCGTGCCCCAACCATCGAGGTTGTCCGCGGGTTGGTCGGCAACATAGACCTCGACGGACCAGCCAGTGCTCGGCGTATCGATCTCGACGGCGCGCAGGTCGCTCTGATCCTCCAGGACGAGATAAAGCCCGACGCCTTCCTTGAAACCCCCACCCTTCAGCTGAGGGTCGTTGTAGCTCTCGGAGTCCCAGACAGTTGCGCTGTCGGAGTCGATCGCTCGTGGTGCCCGGTCGTCGTGCTCGCCGTCACCGCCCAACGGGTCGAAGGCCACGGCCTTGGATATCGCCAGCGGTTCGGCCGCGGCGAGATCCGTGCTGTCCGTGCTGGTGTCGTCGCCCTTGTCGAACAAATTCCGGCCGGACCCCCCGATCAGCAGACCAGCCACGCCCAACGAGACCATCGCCAGCACCACCAGCAGGACCGGCACCAGCCAACGTCGCTCGCTGTCCGCGAAGCGCACCTGGGTGCGGTCGGTCGGCGGACCCACACCGGCCGGGGCAGCCGGCGCAGGTGGGGGCGGCATCGACGCGATCATCCCGGACTCGGTGACCTCGTCCGCGCCGGCCGCCATCAACGCCCCTCGGGCCTCGGTGGCGCTGGCATAGCGGTCGTCGGGGTTGCGGGCCAGCAGCCGGAGGGTGATCACCTCCAGCTCACGAGGAACCCCGGCCCGCACCAGACGGGGTCGAGGCGGATCCTGGTGCAGGCGAGCGATCGCGGTGGCCGAGGATCCGTCGGCCTCGAACGGCACCCGCCCGCACAACATCTCGTACAGCACGACGCCGAGGCTGTAGAGATCGGTGCGACCGTCGACCGCGGTTCCCTCGACCTGCTCCGGGGCCAGGTACTTGGCCGTTCCGACGAACGACCCCTCTTGCGTGAGATCGGCGGACTCCGCGGCCTTGGCGATCCCGAAGTCACCGACCTTCACCCGGCCGTCCTCCGACAACATGATGTTGGCCGGCTTGATGTCACGGTGGACGAGCCCGGCGGCATGGGCCACGTCGAGGGCACCGGCCACTTGGGCGGCGATGTTGGCGGCCACCCAAGGCCCGATCGGACCGGTATCGAGGCGCTGGCGCAGGGTCTCGCCGCGGACCAGCTCCATGACGATGGCCTCGGTACCGCCATCGCTGCAGGTGTCGTAGACGTTGACGATCGCCGGATGCGACAGCTTGGCTACCGCGATGGCCTCCTGGCGGAACCGCGCCACGAAGGTGTCATCAGCCGCCAAGTGAGGGTGCAGGATCTTGACCGCGACGGACCGGCGAAGCACCTCATCGGTGCCTCGCCACACCTGCGCCATGCCGCCCGATGCAAGTTGGCTGTCGAGTCGATAGCGGCCGGACAGCACGGACCCGGCGGCCACGCCGGCCGCAGGTGACGAACCGGTGGGGGGAGGCGTTACGGCCACGGTGCGTCCACCGTAGTCGCCGTTGGCAGGTCGAGGGGTGTCCCCAAATCGCTCACCTGGACCCCCCGCGAACCCATCGTCAGGCTGGATCGACCCAGGTGGCGCCGATCATGCGCGGGCCCCCATGCGTGCCGATCACGGCACCGATCGTCGTCACCCGGATGCTGTCGCGGTCGTAGCGGGAGCTGAGCAGATCCAGTAGGTCATCGACGTCTGGGGCCATGGCGTGGATGACCGCGAGATGCTCCACCTCGGGACGTTCCAGCACTTGATCGCGCACCCATTCGAGGGCTTTGCGGCGGGTCCGGGCCTTGCCGGCCGCCTCGGTCTCGCCCGTCGAGAGGTCGAGTAGAGGTTTGATCGACAGCAGCGATCCCAGGAGCGCCTGGGCGGCACCGATCCGTCCTCCCTTCTTGACGTTCTCCAGGGTGTCGAGCGTGCCCAGGACGTGGGTGCGTCCGGTCAGATCCTCGATGAGGGCCACCACATCGTCCGCGCTCGCCCCCTCGGCCGCCCGCTCGGCCGCCACCCGGGCCATGGTGCCGAGCCCCATGGTGATGGACTTCGAGTCGATGACCCGCACGTCCAACTCGCCCTTCAACCCATCGGCCGCGCTCTGAGCCGCTTGGATCGTGGCCGACAGCGCCCCGGAGAGGTTGACGCACACCACCGCGTCCGCCCCGGCCTCGGCCTGCCTGCGGAACGCAGCATCGAAGGCGCCCGGTGAGGGAGCTGCGGTCTCGGGGAGGGTCGGGGACGCGGCCATCTTGGCGTAGAAGTCCTCGACCGACAGGTCGACGCGGTCGGTGTACTCGTCGGACCCGAAGCGGATCGAGAGGGGCACCACCTCGATGCCCAACTCGTTGGCCTCGCTGACCTCGAGATCGCACGACGAGTCGGTGACGATGCGAACCGGCATGGCGGGCGACGATAGTGCAGCCCGAGGGCTAACGAGTCGAGCGGATGGGCGCCCGTTCATGTAGGGCGCGACCTGCGGGATGTTCCGGGATGAGCCGGCTGGAGCGCCGGGCCGTGCGCCAGTGCCGCGCCCACCAGATCAGGAGGAAGAGACCGGCACCGATCGACAGGAACAGGCCCACGCCGGAGATCGCAGTCGAGCGGATGGTGAAAGTGGTGCGATCGAGCACGATCCGCCCATCAGGGCTGGTGACGCTGACGCCCAACGGGAACGCTCCGGAGGCCCGGGTGCGTACCTGCACGTCGACGCGCTTGGCGCCGGGAGGGACCCGTACGTCGATGCTGTCGCCGTCGGGGAACTCCAGCTGGCTGCTGCTGAGATGCACCTTGACCAGCACCTCCCGCTCCGAGGCGTTCTCGATGCGGATGGGGATCGTGCCCTCCCGGGCGGTCAGGGTGATCCGGAACCGGGTCGGCGTGTTGATGGTGTCGACCAGCGCCGCCTCGGTCTCATGGACCCGGTCGATGTAGGCCTGACGCTTCTCGGTCGGGGTCTGCGCGCCCGGGGCGACGAGCAGGGACTGCCGGAGGGAACTGGTCAACGCCTGATCGTCGAGCATGCTGGCGAGGCCACTGACCGTCAGGTAGGCGCTGTCCAGTGGTGCCCGCAGGCTGTCGAGGTCGTCGAACTCCCCCTTGGGTGCCAACTCGGCCACGACCGGTTGCTCACCGTCGGCCAGGGCCAGCTGTTGCACCATCTGCCCGATGGCGATGACCTTCACGGCTTGTCCTTCGGCGAGATCGGCCAGAGCCCGGGTCACGATGGCGGGATCGAGTGCTCCCTGGGCCGGGATGCGGACGACCATGTCGCGGGGGCGAGACGGGGTCTCCGACCAGATCGCGGTGAGCTCGGCCACGAAGAGCTGGGCGTCGAGGCGCCCACGGTTGCCCAGGAGGCGTTGGGCCAAGGAGTCATCGGAGACGAACGCCAGTGGTCCGCCCTCAGCCAGCACCACTGGTTCCTGCGATTCCCGAGCGATCGAGACATCGTCCCGGCCGGGGATCTTGGTGACCGCGCTGCTGGGCACGATGGCCTCGGGATATCCCAGACCCGGCAGGGCCGTGGCCTCGTTCTCACCGACGGTAGGTCCGCTCAGCCAGATGTCATGCTCATAGTCCGGGCCGAGCAGGTTCTCCACGGTCTTGGCTCCCGCCGAGATCTCGGCAGGCGCCTGGCCGAGCATGTTCGCCGCGCTGAGCGAGTCGAGATCGATGTCCACATAGGGCCGGGCCAGCAATGGACGCCCCGGCATGGCGTTCTTCAACGCTGTCAACTTGGCATTGTCGGCCGTCACCAAAGCGTCCAGGGTCTCCGGGACGGGAGCCACCGTCAGGGGGATCGATCGGATCTGTTCGATCACGGAGATGCGCCGGTCGATCTGATCCAGCTCGTTGTCGCCGGGGTCGATGCGGCCGTCGGGCTGGAGGCTCGGCGGTGCGCCGATGTCCATCACCACCGCCAGCGACAACGGCTTGAACGCCTCGTTTGGTGCCGGGAGCAACAGCAGATAGGTCACCAGTTCGGCCAAGGAATCGCCGCCAGCATCGGCGATCACGAGCTTCACCGGATAGACGCCGTACTCGTCGTCGGCGTTCAGACCCGCGCCGTTCTCGCCGACGGGATAGCGAACCTCGACGGTGCCGAAGGGGTCGAGCGGGGTCAGCTCGGACAGACGGACGTCCGGGCGCGCCGCGTTCTCCCCGCCGAGCTCGCCGGTCAGGGAGTCGGTGAAGGCCCGACGGGAGTCGAGCTTGTCGTAGATCCTGAGTCGGACCAGCGCTCCCTCCAGCGGTCCGGTGACCCGGAACTTCACCGAGAAGTCGTCTTCCTGGTGGACCCAGGTGCTCTGGTCGACCAGTTCCAACACGACGGCGGCTTGCGTCGGCGGAGTCTGGGCCGTCGCCACTCCGGACGACACGGTGGTCATCAGCACGATCCCCAGCACGGCCGTGACCGCCAGCAGCCGGGTCCGGAGGCGACGTCTCATCGAGTGCGCAGGACGCCGAGCTGAGGCTGACGCCGGTCCCCTTGACCGGACCGACCGAACTCGAGCCGCAGGACGGCGAGGCCTCCCGGCTGCAGCTCGAAGCCAGCGCGCCGATACAGCCCCAAGGAACGGTGGTTGTCGGATTGGGTGTTCACCAGGGCGTCGTGGGCACCCCAGCGCGCCAACCAGGCCAGTCCGTCGGCCAGCAGCGACGTGCCGACGCCCTGGCCCTGATGGTCCGGGTGGACCGCGAGTCGCTGGACGTAGCCCCGGGGCCCGGTCCGCCCGCAGACCGCGTAACCGATGACTTGGCCATCGGGACCTTCGATGACCCGAAGCCGAGCCGTCCGGGTGGCGGTGAGGGCGTCGACCAGCATGGTCTCGTCGAGCTGCCAGAACGGGTCGAACGCGGCCCGGTCGACCGCCAGGATCGTGATCCGGTCCTTTCGTCGAGCTCGCCGGGTCTGCCGGGGTCCGCGGGTCACGTCGGGTCCGAGCTCGCGCTGGAGGAGATGGAGCCGTTCGATGATCCGGAACCCGGCCTCGAGGAACACGGCGTGGTCGGGCGGAGCCAACGCCGCCGTGACCACCCCGCGGTAGCCCAACCGCTTCATTTGATCGAGCTGGCGGCGCAGGTCGAAGCGCTGAAGCGGCTGCGCGTCGCGGGCGGCCAGCATCAGGTGGGCGAACGCGGGGTCAGGACGCCAGGGCGCGATGCGCACCGCCCGGCTCTGCACCCTGCTGTTCACGCCCACGAGAGTAGGCGGATCAACTCCCCGGTGGTCCCCACGCCATCGTCCCATCAGATAGCTCGTGGCAAACCGGTAGCGTCACCAAGGCCATGTCGGTGCTCTTTGTCACACACCCGGCATACCTGGAACACCGGACCGGGCAAGGCCACCCCGAGCGTCCTCAGCGTCTCGAGGCCGTCCGGGCCGGTGCGGCGCATGCCGGGTTGGGCGACGAACTGGTCGCGCTCGAGCCCCGTCCGGCGTCGGTCGAGGACATCGAGCGGGTGCACTCCCCGGAGTATGTGACCGCGCTCGAGCGGTTCTGTCGGGCCGGCGGGGGTCGACTGGATGCCGACACGGTGGCCGGACCGCCCTCGTGGGAGGCCGCGTTGCTGGCCGCGGGCGCCGGCCTCGATGCCGCTGCTCGTCTGCAGGCCGGAGAAGCCGAAGCGGCGTTCTGCGCTGTGCGCCCTCCGGGTCACCACGCCCTGGAAACCAGGGCCATGGGCTTCTGCCTGTTCAACAACATCGCTGTTACGGCTGCGGCGCTGGCGGCCACCGGTGACCGGCTGTTCGTGGTCGACATCGATGCTCACCACGGCAACGGCACCCAGGAGATGTTCTACGCGGATCCGCGCGTCGTCTACGTCTCCTTCCATCAGTCGCCGCTGTATCCCGGGACCGGTTCGGTGCTCGAGACCGGCGAGGGTGTGGCCGCGGGCACCACGGTGAACGTGCCGCTCCCGCCCGGTGCGACCGGTGACATCTACCGGCAGGCCATCAACGATCTGGTGGTCCCGCTGGCGCTCGAACGACGTCCCGACTGGCTGCTGATCTCGGCCGGATTCGACGCCCACCGCGACGATCCGCTCACCGAGATGGGCCTGTCGGCCGGTGATTACGGCGACATCACCCTCGACCTGTTGGAGTTGGTGCCCGCGGGTCGGCGGATTCTGTTCCTGGAGGGCGGCTACGACCTGAACGCGCTCCAAGCCTGCACGACCACCACCCTGGCGGCGTTGGTGGGGGAGCGCGCCCATCCGGAACGCCCTACCGGGGGCGGACCGGGCGGCGAGATCATTCCCCTGGTCGAGGTGGCGCATCGCCGCGCGGTCGGCGCCTGAGCTGGAAACAGGAGAGGCGCGCTCCGCTACCGCGCAGTAACTTCGCGCCGTGAGCGGGGGCTGGGATGAGTCGGCCGGGCCGAACGATTGGCCACTGGGGTATCCGGGAGCCGCGCCGCCGCAGCAACAGCCGTGGCCGCCCACGCCGCCGCCCGCTCAGTGGCATCCCCCGGGGCCTCCCGGACCACCGATGTGGGCGCACCCGCCAGGGGCTCCCCGTCACCTCGCCCATTCCACGCCGCCCGGCGGACGGGGGCGTGGGCCGTTGCTGGTGATCGGGGTGGTGATGGCCCTTGCCGCGGTGGTCGCGGGCGTGGTCGTCGTGGCCGGAATGCAGGACGACTCCTCCAACGCGGCCGGCGCGACCACGACCTCGGCGCCTACCACGCCTGAGAACATCTTCCAGACCGCGACCACCGCCCTGAGCGAGGCCGGCCACTTCACCTATGACTTCACCGGCCGCTGGGAGGTCGAGCCGTTCCAGAGTGGCGAGACCGAGATCATCACCGAGGACGGCAACGGTGCCGTGTCCATCGAGGACGACGTGGCCCATCACTCGGTGACCTCCAGCGACGGGGCGCGCACCGATCTGGTCCACGTCGACAACAAGACCTGGACCAGGGCATCGGCCTTCCCCGATCAGATCGAACAGCGCCCCTGGGCCGACTGGGACAGGAGCGTGAGTGCCACCACCGGCTTCGATCCCCGAGCGATGCCCGAGTGGCTGGACGCTGCCACCAACCACCGTGATGGTGGGGAGGACCCCGAGGGTCGCACGGTGATCCACGCCGAGGTGCCGCCCCGGGCCATGCCCCCCGGCGACCTCGATCTGGGTGCCGGGGACGACCAGACCCTCACCGGGGACTTGGCGCTGACCGTGGAGGCCGGAGCGATCTTGCGGGTCGAGGTCGAGGCGACGACCCAGACCGCGGTGGTCAAGCTGGTGTTCGACGGCATCGAGACGACGACCCCGGTCGTGGTCGATCCCCCCGGTGAGGACGAGCTGGATCAGACGCCGTTCCTCAACGAGGAGGACATCGTCATGGTCCAGGGCACCGAGACCCTCGGGCTGGCCGGGGTCCCCGACGGGTGGATCCTGGTGGGCGGAACAGTCCGACCGGACGCGGCGGACCCGAACTGTGACTCGGTCGAACTGGCCTACATGGGCCTGGGTGGGGAGGTCGACCCGGCGGCCGGGGCGGACAACTTCATCTTGCTGGAGATGTCGCCGCTGGCCTGCACGCCCAACGACGGACTGCTGGACAATCCCAACTTCTCGGCCGGTGACCACGACGGCGTGATCGAGGAGACCGCCGACGGCAACTTCGGGGCCGTGCGCGTCGACGACACCCTCGTCGGGTTCGGTACCAACCTGTCTCCGGTTGACATCGAGGTGGTGCTGGCCACCCTGGGGCCCGTCGACCTCACCGCCGAGCCCGAGGCCATCGAAGGCATCCCCTCCGAGCCGACCTGAGCCCACCGATTGCAGTTCTGGCCGGTTTTCGTGGAGAGCTACCCTCCGCAAGGTGATCCCTGAGCGGTTGCAACCGATCCTGGACCAGGTACGACCGCTCGCCGAGCGTTTCGATGCCGCGGGCTACCGGCTGTACCTGGTCGGCGGGATCGTGCGCGACCTGATGCTCGGACGCACCACCGACAGCGCCGACTTCGACCTGACCACCGACGCTCGACCGGACGCCACCAAGGCCATCCTGGCCAAGTGGGCCGACTCAGTGTGGGAGCAGGGCCAGGCGTTCGGCACGATCGGCGCCAAGAGCAACGGCGTCACCTTCGAGGTCACCACCCATCGGGCCGAGGCCTATCGGGCCGATTCCCGCAAGCCGCACGTGACCTACGCCGACGACGTCGAGGTCGACCTCTCCCGGCGCGACTTCACCGTCAACGCCATGGCCCTCCGGCTGCCCGACGTCCAGCTCATCGACCCCTTCGGTGGCGTCGACGACCTGGCCCAGGCCCGGTTGCGCACCCCGCTGGCCCCCGAGGAGTCCTTCTCCGACGACCCGTTGCGGATGATGCGGGCGGCCCGATTCATGGCCGGATACGGCCTGAACCCCGATGAGAAGCTGGTGACTGCGGTGGCGGAGCTGCGGAGCCGCCTGGAGATCGTGTCGGTCGAACGCATCCGTGACGAGCTGTGCAAGCTGCTCCTGGTGGACGATCCGTCGGCCGGGCTGTGGTTCCTCGCCGACACCGAATTGGCCGACGAGTTCCTGCCCGAGCTGCGGGCCCTGCGGGTCGAGCAGGATCCGATCCACCAGCACAAGGACGTCCTGGGCCACACCATCGCGGTGGTGGCCAAGACCCGGCCGCGGCTGGTGGTGCGGCTGGCCGCCCTGCTGCACGACATCGGCAAGCCCAAGACCCGCGCCATCGGACCCAAGGGGGTCAGCTTCCACCACCACGAGGTGGTCGGCGCCCGCATGGCCCGGGACCGCATGCGAGCCCTGCGGTTCTCCAACGACATGGTCGACGATGTCGTGAAGCTGGTGTTCCTCCATCTCCGCTTCCACGGCTACCAGGACGACGTGTGGAGCGATTCCGCCGTGCGGCGCTACGCCCGGGATGCCGGACATCTGCTCGACGAGCTGAACGAGCTCACCCGCTGCGACTGCACCACCCGCAACGAGCGCAGGGCCCGGGTGCTGGCCGCCCGGATGGACGATCTCGAGCGGCGCATCGCGGAGCTGCAGGAGCGGGAGGAGCTGGCGTCCATCCGACCCGACATCGACGGCAACCGGGTCATGCAGCTGCTGGGCGTGAAACCCGGGCGGGTGGTCGGCGAGGCGTTGGACATGCTGCTCGAGGCCCGACTCGACGAGGGACCCTTGGGTGAGGAGGAGGCGGCGCGCCGGGTGCTGGCCTGGTGGGAGACCCGGGCCGAGACGGCAGAGCGCTGACGCCTGGTCAGAGCCCGTGCTTGCGGGCCCGCAGGATCAGGGTGGGCGGCACCCAGGCCATGTGATCGCTCCAGCTCTCCCCGGCCGTGGCCTGGTCGGGCACCGGTTCCAGGACCGCATCGACCCGGAAGTTGGCGCGGGCCAGGCTGGTGAACAGGCTGGCCAGCGTGTGGGGTCGGTCCGGCTCGGCGCCGGGAGCGCCCATGGACCATGGCACTGGGCGGGGATCCCACCACCGGCGTCGCAGCCGGGGCTCGGTGTCGCCAGGATCGAGCAGGTTGAAGGCCGGATGCGGCACCGAGAACACGAACGGTCGCTCGGGCCGGAGCACCCGGTGGACCTGGCGGAAGACCCGGTCGATGTCCTCGATGGCTGCGAGGCCGTAGATGGACAGCGCGGCATCGATGGTGTCGGCCCGTACGAAGGCCAGCTCGGCGAGGAGGGTCTGGTGGGTCTCGACCTTCACCGCCTGGCGCGTCGCCATCTCCCGGGTCTGGGCCAGGTTGTCGGGCGACTCGTCCACGGCGATGACCTTGGCGCCGGCCCGGGCTAGTGCCACCGAGGCGGCGCCGGCACCGCAGCCCAGCTCGAGCACCCGGCGACCCTCGACGTGGCCCAACAGCTTGAGCGCGTCCTCGTGGGGGAGGCCTGGTCCGTAGCGCACGGCATCGGGGCTGAGCCGGGCGCCGACCGAACCGCCGACGGAGAAGCGCGACCATGTCACCCGACCAGTGTGCCCGAGGCGTGCAGACCAGGTGGACCACCCTCCTCCGAACCCTCCGTCGTACGCGCAGTATTGGCCGCCGCGCGCTGTGTGGTCATCCGAAGCGCGGGCGTGGCCGCGCCGAGCGTGTAAGACTCAGACCGGCGACATGGCACCAGACCCAACGGCCACCATCTCCGGGCCTTCGCGACCTGCGGGAAGCGACCCCGATCTGGGGTCACTGACCGACGCGGCTCGGGCTGTTCTCCTCGCATGGGACGAGGACGGCCAGTGCACCCACGCCCAGGCCGGGATCGGTCCCGGCGCCGCGGAGGATGCCGAGAACAGCCTGGTCGAGACCATGTCCGGTGACGGCTGGCTGGAGGTGTTCCACCCTGATGACCGGGAACGGGCTGCCGCCCTGGTCCAGTCGGTGGTCGACCGACTCAGCGAGGCCGAGGACGGCATCCGCCTGGGGCCGCGGGGTGATCGCTGGGCTGTTCTCCGAGCCCACCGCCTGGAGTCCGGTGGCGCGTCCGGCGTGTTGGTCGACGCCAGCCGCTCGCTGGGGACCACCGCCCGGCTGGCCCGCCTGGTGGAGAACCTGAACCAGCTCCGGCGCGAAGAGGACATCATCCGCACGGTCCTCAGCGAGGGGGTCAGCCTCCTCGGCGGGCACTCCGCCACCGTCCATGTCCTAGACGACGCCTGCAGTGAGCTGGTGATGATGGGTTCGGTCGGCGTCCCACCCGACGAGCTGTTGGAGGCCTACGGCCGGCTGCCCGTCGATGCGCCGCTCCCCGCCGTCGATGCCATGCGCCAGGGCGCGCCGGTCATCCTCCGCACCCTGGAGGAGCGGCGGGAGCGCTACCCGGCGCTGGACGACAGCAACGTGGCCTGGGATCCGGCCTTCGCGGTGGTGCCGATGTACCGCGCCACCGGCGAGCCCTTCGGTGTCCTCGGTGTGGGGTTCGCCAGCGACGACGACATCGCCGTGATGGACGAGCGCTTCCTGGTCGAGGTGGCCGACCAGTGCGCGCTGGCGCTCGATCGGGCCCGTCTGGCCACGGTGGCCGAGCGGAACCAGGAGCAGCTGGCTTTCCTCGACGCCCTCAGCGGCGCGCTGAGCCGCAGCCTCGACGTCGAGACCGCGCTCACCCACCTGGCCGAGCTGACCGTCCCCCGTCTGGCCGATTGGTGCGCGGTGCGGGTGGTCGAATCGGCGGCGATACCGGCGCCGGCGATCGGCGTGGCCCACCGTGATCCGACCAAGGTCGATCTGCTGACCCGGCTGGCCGAGCGGCTGCCGCGGGACCTCCTGGTCCAGGCCGAGCTGGGTGAGGCGTTCCGTGCTGCGCGTCCGTTCGTGTGCGAAGACCAGGACGCCGAGGTGGTGGCCGACAAGCTGGGCGACCCGCGTGTTGCGGACGCCCTGGCCTCGGTCGGCGCCCAAGCGGTCGTGATCTTCCCGTTGTACGCCCGCGGCCGTCTGATCGGGGCGCTCGGGTTCGGCAACGGACCGAACCGGCCGCTGCGTCCGGACGAGTTCGAACTGGCTCACGCGGTCGCGGTGCGTGCTGCGGTCCTCGTGGACAACGCCCGGCTCTTCGCTGAGCGGTCCGAGGTAGCTCGGGCCTTGCAGGACAGCCTGTTGCCGGGCGTCCTCCCCGACATCCCCGGTCTCGACCTGGGTGCCCGCTACCGCCCCGCAGGTCAGGGGCTCGATGTCGGTGGTGACTTCTACGATGCGTTCCAGGCTGACGAGAATTGGTGGGTGTTCGCGGTCGGTGACGTGTGCGGCCACGGAGTCGAGGCAGCCTCGCTGACCGGTCTGGCCCGCCACACCATTCGTTCCGCCGCGATGAGCGGCGTCATGCCGTCGGCGGTCCTGGGTCACCTCAACCGCATGTTGTTGCAGCACACCGCGGAGATGGCGGCGAGTCATCAGGGCGAGGTGCCGATGACCCCGCGGTTCTGCACTGTGCTGGTAGGCGCGGTCCAGCCCACTCGGGACGGCGTCGACATCATCGTGTGCTCGGCCGGCCATCCGCTGCCGCTCGTGCGGCGGGCGACCGATGCGGTGACGCCTGCGGGTGTGCCCGGGACGCTCCTCGGCGTGACCGACGACGTCACCCTGACCGACACCGTCGTCCACTTGGCTCCGGGCGAGGCGCTGGTCTGTTACACGGACGGCTTGACCGACCGACGCAGTGGGCGCCGGACGTTCGGCGAGGAAGGGGTGGTGACCGCGGTCCTCCATGGACGCACCTCCTCCGCGGCCGAGATGGCCGAGCGCCTCGAATCCGACGCGGTCAACTTCGCCGAGGTGGAGCCCAACGACGACATGGCGGTGCTCGTCCTCAAGGCCTTGACCGCGCAACCCACGATCCAGCACTAGCCCCTCCCAGGTCCTGAGTGCCCCGGCTGCGTGTTGCTACCTGGAACTGCCAGCACGGCAAGCCCGATCCGAGCCAGGTGGGCAGCGCGGCCGCGAGCCTCGACGTCGACGTGCTGGCGTTGCAGGAGGTGGACCGGCGGACCCGGCGAGTCGACGGGCGCGATCTCGCTGTGGACGCCGCGGAGGCGTTCGGCGGCGAGTTGGTGTGGGCTCCGGCGATCGCCCTGCAGGACGGGGAGTACGGCAACGCGGTTCTGGTGCGCGGTGAGCTGCGCCGGTCGCTGATCGTCGATCTGCCGGGGCGCCGACGCCGGGAGCCGCGGGCCGCGGCGCTGGTCGACGTCGTCGTGGACGGTCGTTCCTGGACCGTCGCCGCGACGCATCTGACCACCGACCGGTCCGTGGTGTTCGGGCAGCTCATCGCCCTGATGGATGTGCTGGGAACCTGGCCGGCGCCTCGAGTCCTGATCGGCGATCTCAACCTCCAGCCGGATGTCCTCCTGCCTTGGATGACAGCGGAGGGCTACCGCCTGGCGCTCGGTCCGCTCACCCATTCCGTGCGCCGACCGCGCCGTCAGATCGACCATGTCGCCGTGACCGGCCGCGGCTGCACGGTCACCTCGCTTGGCGCCCACGCCCTCCCGGTCGGCGACCACCTGGCTCTGGTCGCCGAGATCCATTGTCCCGACCTGGACGAAGCTGCGGCCTAACTCGACGCCCGACGACGACGCCATTCGGCCCGAAGACGCGCCCGCAGCGACCGCCTGGTCGCCCGCATCTCAGCCCGAACGGCCCGCAGCGACTCCCGGATCTGAGCGCTCATCTGCGCCGCAGGACGCCACACCCGCCGCAAGCTCCGGATGACTTGCCGCCCACCAGCCCGAGCGGCCAGCACGACCCCAACCGCAGGCGCCAGCACGACCTTCGCCACCAACACCTCCCCCGACCGAGCCACCATCGCCACCCGCCGAATCGGCTCGACAACAGCCCGGCCCAGCGATCGCGCAACGGTCACCCATCGCCGCACCAGGCCACCGATGGCGGCGACGAGCCGCCGGACCGGCAGGACGAGAGATCGTGCAAGGCCGAGTCCCTGTCGGAGGAGGGCGCTGAGAACGTCCGATAGCTGGCGGACAGTCCGGGCGACGGCTTGTCCAATGCTGCGGGCAAGGAGGAACCCGCGTCGGACGAGTGTCCCGATGGCCGCCGCGGTTCGCCGGATCGGCTGGGCGAGAGCCCGGGCCAGGGATCGTGCGAGGACGAGTCCCCGGCGGACGAGGGCCCCGAGGGCTGCGGCGAGTTGTCGGATGGGCTGCGCGATCGCCCGGGCCAGTGATCGTGCGAGGACGAGTCCCCGGCGGACTAGAGCGCCGAGGGCAGCGATGGCATGGCGGAGGGCTTGGGCAACGTTGCGGACCAGGGCTGCGATGGCGGCGGCGAGTTGCCGGAGCGGGCGGACGACGGCGCGGGCGAGTGCCTGCAACCCTGCGACGAAGCTGCGCAGCAGCGCCGTGACCAGACCCCAAGCAGAGGCGACACTGTTGCGAACGGTGACCACCAGCCAGACCAGGGGTCGAGCGGCTCGGCGGAGTCCGGCGACGACCATTCGACCGATCCGGGACGCGGCGGCTCCAAGCCGACGAGCCGCCGCGGCGAGACCGTGCAGCAGCGCACCGCCCAACTCCCAGGCCGCAACCAGCGGCACGAAGGGCACAGCCAGGATCCGCCCGAGGCCAGTGAGCTCCCCGGGCATCACCTCGCCAGTCGGCCCCTCAGCCCGGCTCGTCACGGCATGCATGTCCGCCGCGTCGGCGGCGTCTAGCTGGGACTGACCACTCGACTTGGCGGATCGGTCGTCAGCCGGGTTCGTCACGGGTTGCCTTGATCTCGGCGATCAGGTCGTCGAGGTGCTTGAGGGAGTCGAGGCCGGTGGTGCGGTCCAGTTCCTCCCGGGCCTCCAGGACCAGGGCGGGGTCGAGGACCGAGCCGACCTCGTCGGCTCGGTCCTCCAAGGCGGCCGTGAGCCGGTCGATCGTGGCTGTCCGGGTGGCGATGTACTCGTGTTGACGGGTCGTCGAAGGCGGTCGCCCCTGGAGGAGCGAGGCCACGTCCATCACCGCCCCGTGCGCTGCGGCCAGCCCGAGCTCAGGTTCGAGAGCAACCAGCCGGTCGAAGGCGGCCACCAGTTCGGCCACGACGGGATCAGACGTGTCCAGCGGCACGCCCCGATCCAACAACGCAGTCCGCCGCCGTCGAGCCCGGCGCTGGGCGGCCCGGTTCCACACCGCTCGCAAGGGCAACACGACGCCCAGTCCCACCAACCCGGCCCCGACCAACGCGAGGACCGCCGACTTCCCGGTGACAACCGCCCAGCTCAGCGCCGCGGCACCGGCCACCACGAGCCCCGCGTCGAACCAGCCGGGCCCCTCGTCGGTGTCCGGGAAGACCTCGTCGATCAGGTCGTCCAGGTCGTCGCGGGCCCGGGTCTCCCGGGGCGTGTCAGGGCGCAGGAGCGCGCCTGGTCGCCGTGGAACGACGACATAGATCTCCTGATCGCCCTGCCCCATCCCCTAAGTATGGGCGGGACCGCTGACGATCGTCCTACGAGGCGCTTTCAACGCTGACCGGGATGCGGCGCTTGGTGCCGTGGGTCCCCTTGAGGATCTTGGTGATGTTGCGCGTGTGCAGCTCGGTGGTGTCCACCGGTGAGGCCACAGCGGCACCCGTCTCCAGGTTGCGGCGTCGGATCTCCCGGTAGATGCCGTCCCAGTCGGCGAAGAAGGCGCTCTCCTTGAACCGCGGCATCCATCCACCAGGCTTCAGCTTCACCTTGAGGGTGGCCACGGCACTCTCGATCCCGTTGCGGAACGCCGACTGCAGCTTGGTCTGGTCACCGGCCTCGTCGTCGCGCAGCGACTTGATCGCCTGCACGATCGTCGAGGTGATCCCGGACGAGCCGACCAGGTTGCGCTGGCGGCTGTAGAAGTGCCGCATGAGCCGGAACTTCCAGTAGGTGAGCCGGGCCCGACCCAGGCCTGAATACGTCGAGGTGGCCCACAGCGAGGTCGACGAGAGGATGTGCCGGAAGTAGGTCTTGTCCAGCTTGATCTCGCCGCCGTCGTAGAGGCTCTCGAAGATCTGGGTGCCCGGCAACGCCATGTAGAAGCCAACCGCGGCATCGTTGATCCCGATCTCGGCGATCTTGTCGAAGAACTCGAAGTTCTCCCGCAGGTGCTCGGCCTTGTCGTGAGGGAAGCCGATCACCATGAACACCATCACGTTCAGCTCGGCGTCCACCGCGTCCTGCATGCTCTGGTACATGCGGTCGGACTTCATCTTCTTCTTGATGAGCTGACGGGTGGTCTCCGAGCCGGACTCGGGGGCGTAGGCCATGGAGATCATGCCGGTGCGCTTGAGCAGCCCGGCGACCTCGGCATCGATGGCCTCCGAGCGGGTGCCGGTGGGCATCTGCCAGGTGATCTCCAGCCCTCGGTCGAGCAGCTCGTTGCAGAAGTCGATGATCCACTGCCGCTGGATGATGGCGGTGAGGTCCTGGAACGGGAAGTTCCGGGCGCCGTGGTTGTCGTAGTAGTACTGGATCTCGTCGACGACCTGCTTGGGATCACGCGGGATCCAGCGCGGCGTCCACATGTTCGGGGCCGAGCAGTAGGTGCACTGGTAGGGGCAGCCCCGGGTGGCCAGGATCGGCACCGACTTGTTGTGGGACCACATCCCACCCATCCAGCGGTGCTCGTGGTAGGTGTCCAGGTCGATCAGGTCCCAGGCCGGCCAGGCGATGTCGTCGATCTCCATGGTCCGCGCCCGGCGCGGGTTGATCACGACATCGTCGCCTTCGCGGTAGCCGATGCCGAGCAGCTCGGCCATGGGAGCGCCGCGGTCGAGCGCATCGACCAGCTCGACGACGGTCTCCTCGCCCTCACCCAGCACCAGATAGTCGGCCTTGGACGTCAGCAGGCACAGCTCGGGCATGGAGGTGACGTGCTCGCCGCCGAGGACGACCGGAACGTCCGGCAGACGCTTCTTGATGGCCTCGATCAGGCGAGTCATGGCCGGCCACTCGTGGGTGAACAGCGCGGTGATGCCGACGACCTTGCTGTCCGCCGGCACGCGGGCGGCGATCTCGTCGAAGCCGAGCCCGACCAGATAGCCGCGGAAATAGCGGGTGTGCTTCTTCGGCGCGTCAGCGACCGCGTCCACAACCCGCACGTCCTGGCCGGCACGCTCCAGCGCTCCGGCCACGTAGGCCAACCCCAGCGGGGGAGTGATGGACAGGCTGGAGAACCGGAACGTCTCGACCGCCGGTGGGCGGATCAGGCACACCGGTCGACTGTCGATGGCAGTACTCATGGACAACACCCCCGCGTCGCTTTGCGCTCAGCGACTGTGGCCCCAGTAGGTCGCGCGGATGCTATCCGGGAACCCCGCACGGTGCGAGTAGTGACCAACCGGTAGCATCCCAAACGGATGGGAACGTATCGGGCACCGCGGGCGATGGTCACGCTCATGCTCGCAGGGTTCGCAGCCGCCTGGCTGGTCGGGTTCACCTTGTACCTCGGGGACTCTCGTTGGTTCCTTGTAGCGTGGTTCGCCATCTTGCTCTGGAACGCCTACTCGTGGGTCTACCGCACGGCGTACGGAGCTGCGATCAGTCAGTTCACGTTGAGGTGGCGCGGTATCGGGCGCTCGGGCGAGATCCCGCTGGGGGACATCACGGACGTCCGGCTGCCACGGGTCGGGACCGGACTGATCGTGATCGAACACCGCAACGGGAATCTCGTGCTCGGTGTGGGCCAGGGCTGCGAGGCGTTCCTGGACCAACTGGCCCGGGCGCGACCTGGCCTGCCGATCCGAGTCGGCAGGCCGGTGCGAAGGTCGGGTGGCAGCTTCTACCGCCTGGCGAACTGGTGGCACCCCGAGGAGAGTGCCGCCCAGCTCTAGCCGCTAGCCCTGGATGAACTGCTCCAGGGTGTCGCGGGCGACGTCGTCGTGGACCTGGGTCGGCGGCGTCTTCATGAAGTACTGGCACGCCGGGACCACCGGTCCGCCGATGCCTCGGTCGGCGGCCAGCTTGGCGCAGCGGACGGCGTCGATGATCACGCCCGCCGAGTTCGGCGAGTCGTGCACCTCGAGCTTGAGCTCGACGGTCAGCGGGACATCACCGAAGTTGCGCCCCTCCAACCGGATGAAGGCCCACTTGCGGTCCTCCAGCCACGGCACATGGTCCGACGGCCCGATGTGGACGTCCTGGTCACCGATGCCGGCCTCGATCTGGCTGGTCACCGAACGGGTCTTGGACACCTTCTTCGACTTCAGCCGGGTCCGCTCCAGC
>DASXTK010000113.1:0-3145 GCA_036505485.1 Acidimicrobiales bacterium | reverse complement strand
GCGATGCAACAACCTTAGGTACAGCCACACCTGAGCCAGCCACGCCAATTGAGCATGGATGCACATCCCCGACATTATGACTTCCAGATTTGACTGTGCAATGGAGGGGAGGTAGGTGGTGGAATTGACAACATCGGACCAGTCACGACCGGACCCACCCGCAGCCACCGCGCGCGGCCCCCCTACGCCCTCCAGCGTCAACCAAATGGTGTTCCTATTTCCGTAGAAAGGGGAGACATGCGACGAGTAGTCGCGGTCTCGACCGCGACGCTGGTCTTCGTCTTGGCGATGGCGATGGCATCCACCGCGCTGGCGGCCAGCGTCCACTTCAAGAAGGGCAGCCCCCAGTTCGCCGACCAAGGGGTCGTGCTCAACGCCTCCGGCGCGCTGGCGGGCCTGGGCAACGGGGACGTCGACATCACCCTGACGGCCACCGCCGACCCGACCACCACCTGCACCAACCAAGGCGGCAACCAAGCGCCGGGTCAGAACCCCGCCGAGGTCACCGTGACGGGCAGCGAGTCGTTCCCGGCGAGCGAGATCAAGAACGGCAACCTCGCCTTCGGGGTGACCACCAACCCGCCGGCCCAGCCCACGCCCGCACAGGCGGGCTGCCCCAGCGCCAACTGGACCGCGGAGATCACCGACCTGACCTTCACCTCCGCCACCATCACCGTCGTGCAGGGCGGGGTGGTGGTGCTGCAGCAGACCTTCCCGCTGTAGCCCTACGTTCCAGAGCCTGCACACGGCGGGGGTCCCATGGTGGGACCCCCGCCGCGGTCATTCCGTTGGACCCCCGGTCATTCTGCCGGTCATTCCACCGGTCGTAACCAGACCGAACAATCCATGATTGGCTGGACTCGGCACCGGACCTGACCTGACGCTATGTGGGTCGGGCCCCCGTCCCCTGCTCAGCCCGACAGCCTAGGCTTCGGGATCGACGAGCTCGGGAAGGAGGCCCACATGAGTGTGTACGTCGGCATGGACGTGCATCGCAAGCGTTCCCAGGTCGCCATCGTGGATGACGCCGGCGTCCAGCAGCGCAACCGCAACCTCGCCAACGACCCGGCCAAGCTGGTCCCGTCCTGGGTGGGTTGCCGCCGGGCACCCCGGTCGCCTTCGAGGCGGCCTACGGCTGGGGCTGGCTGGAGAGCTGCTGGAGGAACTGGAGCTGGAGCCGCACCTGGTCCATCCCAGCCGCTGCAAGGCGATCGCCTCGGCCAGGCTGAAGAACGACAAGGTCGATGCGGCCACCCTAGCCCAGCTGCTGCGGGCGGACCTGCTGCCCGAGGCCTGGATCGCGCCCCAGCAGGTCAGAGATCTCCGGGCGTTGTTGCGTCACCGGGCCGCCCTGGTCCGCCTCTCGACGTCGCTGAAGAACCGGGTGCACGCGGTGCTCGCCGATCGTGGCATTGGGGAGGACCGCATCCTCTGGACCAGGCCCGGGCGGGCCTGGCTGGCCGACCTTGAGCTGCCGCCGACCCCACGGGCAATCGTGGAGGACTGCTGCGGGCTGCTGGACGCCCTGGCCATTCCGATCGGGCGGCTGGAGAGCCAGATCGCCGCCCTGGCCAAGCCCGACCCCCGGGTCCAGGCGCTGATGGCCCTGCCAGGTGTCGGTCGGCTCACCGCCATGACCGTGGTCGCCGAGGTGGGCGACATCGGCCGCTTCCCCTCGGCTCGCAAGCTGTGCGCCTGGGCGGGGCTGACCCCGCAGGTGCGCAACTCCGACCGCACGGTCCGCCACGGCCACATCACCAAGCAGGGCTCGCCGTGGGTGCGGGGGATCTTGCAGGAGGCCGCCCAGACGGCCAAGCGCCACCCGATGTTCGCCGGCGCCTACGCCCAGCTGGCCCGCCGCCGCGGCAGCCACATCGCCACCGTAGCCATCGCCCGCCGGCTGCTGGCCCGCTCCTTCCATATCCTGACCCAGCTGGAGGCCCAGCAAGCAGTACACCGGAGGAGGCCACTACCGGGCGCGCTCGCGTTTTCGCATGAGCCTGCAACACGGCCGCTGACCTGACTGAGCAGCCCGGGTCCGGACTCACCGTCATGCGGACCCCTGTCCGGGGCCCGAATGGGTGCATGCGAGCCAACTCCGACCTGCCGTCCGGGCCTTCTCATCCCCGATTCCACCCACACCCCACCAGCCTCACAACCCAGCAACCCAAGGCCCGGCCAGGGCCCGATCCTTCCACGCCTCTTGACAGGACCCGACCCCATGGGTGCGAGAACAGCACTGATCAGGTCTCGCTGGACGGTGCGCTCACACCTTCTAAACAGCAGGCTCTGGTTCGAGCCCCGCCGCCAGCTCCAGTGAAGTCACAGCGGGCAACGAACTGGCTACGATGCCGACATGACCACGGAACACGACCACGGGAACCATGCGCTAGAGATGCTTCGGTGCGAGCTTCGTGACTCGCGCCTCTACCCCAGCCTTGTCCTAGCCCGAGTTTCCTGGATAGCTCCGTGTAACTTGGTGTGAGCAGGGCAAATGGTGTATTACCCAAAGTGCGCGAGCAGAGTGGCCCATGAACCCCTGCCGCCGCCCGGCTTGGCCATCAACCGGCCAGGCAGTTGGGTAATACACTTCGACGCCTCGAAACTGGCCACTGACCAGCAGCTTTGCTTACGGCTCATCGGCTAGCCAGGAAAGTCGGGCTAGCCCTGCGGGACATGCGTGAGGCAAACGGCCGTGACCCCACAACGGGTACCGGATGGCAACCGATCATGGATCGGTCTCAGCTTGGCGATGATCGTGCTCGACACCCTGTCAGGCGATGACGGCAATGTCGGTGATCGATGGAGGAGCCTGCTAACGAACCACAAGATCTCAGAGCACGACGCCGAGATCATGTACGCCCTGCGCTGCTCGCTGTTGCATGGCTACGGGCCGCCGAAGCCGGAGAGGAGCTGCGGCCGGAAGGTACTCCTCACCAACGACCACGCCGCCTACGCGCTTGACACCTCGCAGTCCGGCCGGGCGCTGATTAGCGTGCCCGTCTTCTGTGGACGCCTGGTCGAGCGGATCGCAGCCGAGGCGCCGGGTGGCTGGGACGACAGCCTGATCGACACCGACTATCGCCTCTGACGCGTGCAACTCAGCACATATCAAGGCGAATGTAAGTAAGTGGACTGCTCAGGC
>DASXTK010000112.1:0-10922 GCA_036505485.1 Acidimicrobiales bacterium | reverse complement strand
CCCCCCTGGGACTCGAACCCAGAACCTGCGGATTAAGAGTCCGTTGCTCTGACCAATTGAGCTAGAGGGGCACGAACGGGCGATTGTACCCAGCTCGCTGGTGGGGGTGCGCAAGCCGGTTCCTACAGCTCCTCCCGGCGTTGCATCCACTGGAACGTCACCCAGCCCGGCGCCATCGGCAGCCAGAAGGTGGCGAGACGGAAGACCAAAACGGCCGAGATGGCGTGCGAATCGGGCATGCCGTACCCGGAGAGGCCCGCGGCCAGGGCGGCCTCCAGCGCGCCCAAGCCTCCAGGGGTCGGCGCCGCCGAGGCCAGCGCCGAGGCGACCAGGTACGCCGCCCCCACCTGCGGCAGCGAGACACCTCCACCGAGGGCCTGCACCGCCGCCGCCAACGTCAGGAGATAGCACAGCGTCACGCCGAGCGCCCCGACCAGCAGGCGGAGGACCCGCAGCGGGTCGGTGAGCGCCCCGGCCAAGGTCGATGCCGCGAGGCGGGCGTGGCTCACCAGCGGCTTGGTGATCCGCCGACGGATCGGCGTGATCAGGCCCACGATCCCGCTGGCCGACACCACGATGGCCACGACGAGCAGGACGGTGTTGGCCTCGGGCAACGAGAACCCGCCGACGTGGCTGGTCCCGGCCCAGGCGATGAACGCCGCGGCCAACGCCAGGTGCACGGCCAACCCGAAGATGGCGTTCAACCCCACGGAAGCGGTCGCCGCCCCGGGCTCGAACCCGGCCCGCTGCAGGAAGCGGACCCCAGCGGCCAATCCGCCGGTGTTCGCGGGGGCGATCTGGCTCACGAACGACGACGCCACCTGCAGTCGTAAAGCAGACCAGAACGACACCGGCCCCGGCGCGGCGGCCGCGAACGAGATCGCAGCGAACACATAGGTCGCCGCTGAGCCCAAAAGGATTGGACCCAGCCACCACCAGTTGGCGGACCGAGCCGCGTCGGCGCTCTGCTCGGCCCGAGCCAGCTGCGGCAGCAGGACGTAGAAGGCGATGGCCAGGGCCACGATCGACAGCGCGGTCCGGGGACGGATCCGGTCCAGCCGCTCCAGCGGTGCCGGCTGGACATCGGTCCGCTTGTGGATCTCCGTGCGCAGCCGGTCGAGCACGGCCTTGTCGGACCGCAACGCTCGCCGGGTCCGGGTCGGGAGGGCCAATGGCTGCATGTACGGAACCGCTTCGACGACCGCCTGCGACCCCAGGGCGGTGACCGCCGCAGCGACCGCTCGCGACTCGCCCACCCGCAGGGCCGAGTCCACCAGCAGCTGGGCCGTGTCCAGCGCCAGGTCGTTGTCCGCCGCGGCCAGCCGGGCCCGGTCGAACCCGCCGAGCACGGCGACCGGCGGTGATCCAGGAGCCGGAGCCGCGGCTGCGGTCACCTGGGACAGACCCAGGGCCCGATGGGCGATGCGCTGTTGGCGCAACGCCCCGACCTGGTTCCACATGTCGACGAGCAGCGCCTGGTCGATCTGCTCCGAAGGCTGGGCGGCCAGGCTCTCGCCGGCGACGTGGTCCAGGAGGAGCCCTGCGCCGCCGCTGCCCGACGCCACGACGGCGTGCACGTCGCGCACGTGGGCTCCAGCTTTCGCCGCCATCGTGAGCGCGAGCGCCTCGTGCTCGAGCCGGCGGGGGAGGGTGCTGAACGGGGCGTCGGTCTCGCTGCTCCGCAATCGCACGAAGCGCCACAGCCGGTCGAGCAGGTCCGCCGACCGGTCGGTGGGGGTCCGCAGCCGCAGTTCGAGCTTCTCGTCCGAGTCGGTGGTCACCAGGTAGACGAGTGGACTGCTGCTCTGGGTCTGCTCGATGCGCCGGGGCCGGATGAAGCGGCGTAACAGTCCCAGGAGCGCAGGCCCGTCAGGGTCGAAGCTCGGCGACCCGAAGACCACGAGGGCCAGGGACCCGACGGCCAGTCCGACGGCGAAGGCGATGATGACGTCGAGCGGCGGTTCCCCCGACGACAGCACCCGCAGCAAGGTGAGCACGGCGACCGCGCTCCACAACGCCCGGCGCCAGCGCCGCGACAGCCACGACGAGCCGATGACCGCCATGGCGATGACCGACGCCAAGAGCTGGGACGTGGCGAATCCGTTGGCGTTGAGCTGGATCGGATGCCCCAGCTCGGTCTCCACCGCCTTGATCACGCTCCGGTCGTTGAGCAGCCCGTCGAGGGCGACCATGGCGAGACCGGCCACGATGCTCCCCACCACGAGCGCGGCCGCGGCCTGGTACCGCCGGCGCACCAGCAGCAGGACCAGCGCCACCAGCGGCAGCGCGCCGGCCACGATCCAGGCCACGCCGGTGAGCCCGTCGGCCAGGCGCCGGGGCAGGCGGGCGTAGGCGCTGACCACGTCGGCCTCGATGCCGAGCACCGTGTTCCGCCCCCACGTGGCCGCCACCAGCCCGATGGCCAGCAGTGCAGCCGCGATGATCAGCCGCAGCACATCGGCGGCTGAGCGCACCCGACGACGAGGGTGTACGGACACCTCCACACCATCGATGAGCGTTGCCGTCGGGGACTCCTTCGTACGCCGTTGGGAAAGCGGTGCTGCTGCAACGCCGCCGGTCGGCGACGTCGCCCAAACGAGCGGCCGAACGGTACCCGTCGCGACAGCGGCGGTTGCGTCTAGCCCGGAGGGAGGTGGCGGGCCAGGAAGTTGACCGTGAGATCCCAGGCTTCCACGGCGGCCTCGGGGTGGTGGAGCTGCGGGGCCTCATGGTTGTGGAACGCGTGTCCGGCGGCCTCGGCCACGTGGATCTCCACGCTGTCCCGTCCGTTGGCGGCCGCCTCGACCTGGGCCACCCGGTCTCGGGGGATGAAGGGATCGGAACCGCCGTAGACGAACAGCAGCGGGGAGGTGATCCGTTCGAGGAGGTCGAGCGAGCTGTCGACGCGCGAGCCGTAGAACGAGACCGTGACGTCCGGTCGGGCGTCGCCCTCGGACTCGGCGGCGAGGACGTAGCCGAGGCTGCCGCCGAGACAGAATCCCACCGCCCCGACGCCGCCGGACACCTCGGGCAGGGTGCGCATGTGGGCCACCGCGGCGGCGCAGTCGGACACGCCGAGCGAGAAGTCGAACTGGGACGCCATCCGCATCCCCTCGGCCATGCCGTCGGCGTCGTTGGCGCAGCTCCAGTTCCGTTCGGTGCGCCAGAACAGGTCGGGCGCGGCCGTGGTGTAGCCGAGGTCGGCGAGGTTCTCCGCCACTTTCTCGATGTAGGGGCCCACGCCGAAGATCTCCTGGATCACCACAACGCCGGGTCCCGCGCCCCGGTCCGGAACCCACAGCGGGAGGTCGAAGCTGCCGTCGTCGACGGTGACCGACTCGATGCGTGCTGCCATTCCCGCCATCCTTGCGCCAATCTCAGGATCATGCGCTGCGACGTGTTCCTGCTGGCCGGACGGTTCGCGGGCCAGGACGATCGTGTCGCCCTCCAACGCTCGGTCGACGCCGTCGTGGCGGCCGAAGCCGTTGGCTTCGACGGAGCCTGGATGGCCGAGCACCACTTCATGCCCTACGGGATGTGTCCGTCAGCCGTCAGCTTCGCCGCGTACGCGCTGGGGATGACCCGACGGCTGACCATCGGTACTGCGGTCAGCGTCCTCTCCACGACCCATCCGGTGGCGCTGGCCGAACAGGTCGCGCTGCTCGACCAGCTTTCGGGCGGCCGGTTCCATCTGGGGGTCGGCCGCGGCGGACCGTGGGTCGATCTGGAGGTGTTCGGCACCGGATTGGACCGCTACGAGAGCGGCTTCGGCGAGTCCTTGGACCTACTACTGCGCTGTTTGCGAGAGGACCGGGTGAGCACCAGCGGCGAGCTGTTCAAGTTCCGCGAGGTCACGCTGGTGCCGAGGCCGCTCACCCGGCCGCACCCGCCGGTGACGGTGGCCTGCACCTCCCGGTCCACCGTCGAGATGGCGGCGGAGCGGGGACTGCCCATGCTGCTGGGGATGCACATCGGCGACGAGGAGAAGGCGGACATGGTCCGCCAGTACGCCACGGCCGCCTGCTCCGCCGGACGTGACCCGGACGCGGTCAGCCACACCTCCGCCATCGTGGCCCAAGTGGCCGACGACGATCGACAGGCCCGCGACGAGCTGCGGGCCAGCGTGCCCGGCTGGATCGGACCGGGCATCGCCGCGTACGTCCCGGTCGACGATCGTCCGGCACCGCACCGTGACCCGGTGGCCTACACGGAACTGCTGTGCGAGTTGCATCCCGTGGGGAGTCCGACGTACTGCATCGACCGCCTGCTCGCCTCGGCCGAGGCCACCGGCATCCGTCACGTCCTGATGATGGTGGAGGGCGCCGGCACCCGAGAACGGACCCTCGAGAACGTCTACCGACTCGGCGCCGAGGTCCTCCCGCACCTCCGCTGACCAGCGACCTGTATGCGGTCGGAGGTGGCGGGTAGGCGCGTTTTGTCCTGTCCAAACCAGGAGAAACGTCAATGCGAGTCCTTAGACGACATGAAGAACCCCTCCGCACCGACGACGTGGAGTACGTCGATCGGACGGTGGCTCCTTCCTACGCGACCACGGTCGCTGGCGGCTGGACCGTCGGCGGCGCGCTGGTGGCCGCCGTCGGTGTGGCGGTGGCGCTGGTCGGGCTGGTCGCACTGGTGCGTGCCGGCATCGACGACACCTGGTTCCGGCCCGTGGTTCAGGTGCTGGACGCCAACCACACCGCACTGCTGGGTGCGCTCGAGCTCGGCGCCGGCGCGCTGCTGATCCTGGCCGGCGCCCTGCAGTGGCGCGGGCTCGCCGCGCTCGTGGGCCTGGCCATGATCGTCGGTGGCGTGTTCGGTGCCATCGAGACCAGCGAGGTCAGCCGCGAGCTGGCCATCGAGGACTGGTGGGCCTGGACCGGGGCCGGCGCTGGTGCGCTCGTAGCCCTGGCCGCGCTCATCCCTACAACCCGAGGAGAGTGGCGATGACTGATCGTTCCGGACCCAAGGATGCAGCCCAAGGCGTGGCCGAGGGCATCAAGGGCAAGGTCAAGGAGCTGTGGGCTCGGGTGACGGGCGACCGCAAGCTGTCCCGTGAGGCCGAGGCCCAGCAGGACAAGGGGGCGGCCCAGCGCCTGGCGGCCCGCGAGGAGGCCGAGGCGGAACGGGCCCGCACCGAAGCCGCCGTCCACGACCTCGAGCAGCGCTCGGAGCAGGACGGTTAGTCGTTGGACGTATAAGCAAGCTCCGGTAGGGGAAGGACTGTCCCCAACGCTGGGGTTCGTGTGCCCCGGCCGGCCCGCCCTTTCTCTAGGCCGGAAGCACCGTCCAGCGCTGAGATGCTGTCGCTCCCGTTGGTTCCCGCCAGGCCAACGGGGGCGACAGCATCACTTCGTCCCCGACAGCCGATCCCCGGGCATCCACGGTGGTGAGCGCCGGCCCTCCAGCCGGAACCGGGCGTGGCCGGTCATGACCAGAGTGGGCTCGTCGGCCCGGGAGATGATGACGTTGCGGGTGGTCGGCCCGGTGTAGGACAGCCGTTCCGCGCTCAGTCGGTCGGGACCGCACCAGCTATTGGGGCGTCAACGACCTCCTCGCTGGCGCTCTCCCGTGCAATATCCATCGCCTCGCCAAGCTCGGCTGCGTCCTCAATCGGTTCCTCAACGAGATCCCTCGATGGACTGCGAGGCTTCGCCTGCGGGGGTTGAGCCGTCCACGGCACGATCTGTTGGAGAACCGTCGTATAGAAGGAATCGACGAGGTCGGTCACGCTCTGGATGAAGCCGGCAGACCGGCCACCATTTCTGCGCTGTTGTCCCATCTCGGCGCGCTTGATCAGGCGGAAGCGCAGAATGTCCCGCTTGTCGGGGTCGAGCAGCAGATCACGATCGTCTCGAACCAGCGCGACGGTGCCGCAAATCGGTTCACGCGCATGACTGGGCCACGCCTCGATCGTGAGATCGCTCGGTGTGTCAGGCCCGAGCTGGCGAACAAGCCAGCTGATCCTCGCACGGCTGCCACGGTCGGTTGGTGCTCCGACGCTTGCGCTGGCCGTGATCTGGCGAGCACGCAGGTCAGCGATGATCTGCACGTTGCTGGCCGAACCCGGTATCCGGATTGTGGCGTCAAGCAGCCCGTTGGTTGTCAGCTCGTCGGCCAGATGACCGAAACGAACCTTGGGGTCAGCGTGGGAACGTGGCACCACGTGCTGGACGTCGGATCCGGTGCTCGACCCGAGTCGCAATGCGGCGAAGCGCACAAGCTGATCCCAACGATGAACCAGATCTCGCAGCTCGACGGACGACTTTCGCAGCGTGCCGGTCCGCACCGCATCGCGCAGCGGTATCCAGTTCGGTCCCATGTCTGCGAAATCCATCGCACCTGATGCCGGGTGCTCGAGGTAGCGGATGAGCTCACCCAGGATCCAGGCTTGCTCCGGGTCGCTCACGCCACGGTGGACCTTGGCTCGGACCGAATGAGCCAGTACTTCCGTCCACGAGATATGGGCTAGGCGTACCTTCGAGTTCGCCTTCGTGCGGACGCCTTCGCACGGATGTTCCGCTCCGACCCCGATCTCGTTTGAGATGGTGAGCACCGCGTCGATGCCCTGCTCCTTGGCGACAGCCAAATAGCTGTTGATCTGGTCAGCCTGAAGCAGACTGTTGCCGGTCTTGACCTCGACCAGCGCTCTCCAGGCGGACGATCCATACGTGATTTGGAGAAGCCCGTCAGGCCGTACAACGGTGCCGTCTCCGAGCTTGAACTTGGTCTCGATGAAGGCCTCGACGGCGGCCTTCCGAGCCGTCGAAGCACCGAGCGGTGACACCATTGCCACCGAAAGATCCCGCACGATTGTGAGAACCGAGAGCAACGCAGACGTCGCCCTCGTTTCCGCCTCGTTGCTGTTGGCGATTCCACTCACAGGAATCAGCCGTGCAACTTGGAACCCGTCCGCCATATCCCCCGCCCGCCTTTCCGCTGGAACTGTTCGCGACCGTTGAGGCTAATCCTGTGCGCTTGCTCGAATTCCCAGAGACGAGGGCGTTTCATCCGCCATTCCTCAGTTCAGCCTGGCCGGCGGACCCGCTCGTCGAGATCGAGCTCGTCGTGGGCCCCTTTAGCCAGTCGACCTGGGTGCCGAACGGGTCGACCACCGTGGTCCGTCCCACCTGGGCCAGATCCGCGTCAGCTGGGTGAGGAGGTTGTGGTCGAGCCGCTCGGCCCACGGTGATCCGGAGCCCGCCGTCGAGGGCAACGCTGTAGATCGGGTCGAGCTCCCGCTGGGCGAAGTGTCCTGGTGCCGCTTCACGAATGCAACTGCGCTGGCCAGCCGGCCGCCCAGGGCGGTGACGGCCCGGGCCACCCACGGATCCTGACCAGATGGCTCATACCGGGCTTCCCCCAGTTCAGATCTCTTACGCAGTGGTGAAGAGCGCACGCATCGTGCGATCGCCTGTCGAATCCGTGCGGTAGTGCCAGTCGACATCCGCTTCAGCGGGGGAGGACACGATGGAACCAGCACGAACGACACAAGCGAAGCCACGCCGCCACGGGTTCCGGCGGAAGGCGTACCTGCTGGCGCTCGGCGCCTGGTCACCGGCGGACTGGTGGCCTTCACGCCACCGCCGGCGGCCTGGGCGGCCGTGTGCGCGCAACCGGCGAAGGCATGGGTCGCGACCAGCCCCAGTCATGGCATCGTCAGCACGCTGCCCAGCGAGTCGCACCCGCTGACCGTGGAGGACAACGAGACGATCTTCCTCACCGGCATCGTCCAGCCCGGATCGAGGATCTTCTTCAGCTTCTTCCGGATCGTGAACGGCCAGCCGGTCGGCGCTCCGGTTCAGATCGCGACGAGTGGCTTCGCCGAGAGCAACTGCGTGGTGCGCCATGAGCCCGAGGCCCACGTGGCCGGGACCGAGATCGGAGTCGGCACCTTCTTCGTCGGTGCCACCTATGCCGATCCGACCACGGGCAACTCCGTGTCGCTGGGAGCCGGCACCCTCGTCGTCAATCCCTACACCGGTGGCGGTGGAGGCGGCGGCGGTGGTGACGACGGCGGCGGGGGCTGCGTCCCCGGTCAGATCTGCGAAGCGAACTCCAACGAGTGCCAGGCGACAGGGGGACCGGCGTGGGCCGGTCCCCCTTTGTCGTGGTTGCGTGGTTCACTCGATCGCGGGGTGTAGCGGGGAGAGGCCGGCGCGACGCTCGACCACGTGCGCTCCTCCGCCCGCCTCCGCCTGTCGCTGGTCGGTCCGACGGTGTCATCGTCACGAACGCCCACGTGGTGGGGGAGGCGGCGACCGTGGACGTGCGGTTCGCCGAAGGGTCCGATTCCGATGCCGATGTGATGGCCCGGGATCCGGTGGTCGATCTCGCCGTGGTCAAGGTGGATCGGGACGGCCTGCCGGAGGCCAGGTTCTCCAGCGGCGAGCCTGCGGTGGTCGAGCTGGCCGTCGCCATCGGGAGTCCGCTCGGGTTCGAGAACACCGCCACCGCCGGGATCGTGTCGGGGCTGGAGCGCCGCATCCCCGGAGGCGGGCCCCAGCTCGCCGGCCTGCTGCAGACTGATGCCCCGATCTCGCCTGGCAACTCGGGCGGTGCGCTGGTCGGATCCGGGGGGCAGGGTCATCGGGATCAACGTGGCGTACATACCGCCCCAGGGAGGCGCCGTCTCGCTCGAGTTCGCCATTCCCGCACCGCTGGTGGTCGACGTTGCCGACAAACTGCTGCTGACCGACGGCGATGTGGAGCATGCGTTCCTTGCCGTCCCCCCAGTCACCCTGACGCCGCCGCTGGCCGACCGGTTCGGGATAAACGCCAACGGCGGCGAGCTGGTCCTCGGCGTGCAACCGGGAGGACCGGCCGACGTGGCCGGGTCCAGAGGGGTGACGTCATTATCGGCTTCGGCGACAAAGACGTGGTGGAGCTGGGCGACCTGCTCACTGCACTCCGGGGCAGCAAACCCCGCGATCGGGTGCCTGTGCGAGTCCTGCGCGGCGACCAAGAGCAAACCCTCGAAGTCGACTGGGCGCCATCGGGACGGGGAGAAAGCCTGGGGTGACCGAGGGGACTTGAACCCCCGACCTTCAGGGCCACAACCTGACGCTCTAACCAAGCTGAGCTACGGCCACCAGGAAAGCGTTCACACTAGCGGACCTCCCTACCAGGGCCGGCGCCCCGATTGACGCCCGCTACGGTGACTTGGGCGTCTCGCCCCCGTAGCTCAGATGGATAGAGCAGCTGCCTTCTAAGCAGCGGGCCGTAGGTTCGAGTCCTACCGGGGGCGCCCAGCCCAACCTCGCCCGCCAGGCCAAACAGCCTGGCCCCGCGCTCAGACGCTTTACCCGCCTTTGACCGCCATGACCACGTATTGACCGGCATCCGTGGGAAGAGCGTGGGAAGAACGGAGCGGTCGACGGCGACGACATCGCTGCCAGAGGCTGATAGCAACAGCGCTCACCCACTTGGTGCCGCCGACGGCAGTTCAGATGTCGTAGTGGAGGCGACTGGGCTGGTCCTGAGCAGGTACGCAGCGCCTTACGGGCACGGCCATCCAACACATATCCAACGCGAGCCGCAGAAAGAGCCGCCCCGCGAGCCTCAGGACACTCGGCCGGCACCTTCGGGTGGGCCAGCTAGGTCGGTGCACTCGGCTGCGGTCGGCACGAAGCCGGTGCATGAGTCGCTGTTGTCCATAGAGAACATGGATCCCGAGGAGACCACTTCAGCGCCTACCGCAGCGACGAGCCGGCATCGCAGATTTCTGTGACTGCCCTAGCGTTTTCGACCGACACCTGAAGGACCGCGAGGCGACGCTCGACACCATCAAGGGAGAGACCTGGGGATGGAGGCCGTGCCGTAGATTGGAGCGCGTCATGCGTCACGCCCGCAGTTACCCCCCCGGCACCCCAGTCTGGGTCAACCTTGAGACCGTCGTAGGCACCACGGCGGCGAGCAAGTTCTACGGTGCCCTTTTCGGCTGGACGGCGCTTGCCCGGCATCGCCCCACTGAAGATTCGTCCGGTTGGTGGGCCTTTCATCTCGACGGCCAGGACGTCGGAAGTCTGGCGCCAGGGCGACATCCGACATGGGTCATGTACATGTCGGTGGACAGCGCCGACGAGACGGCTCAGGTAGTCGTCGACAACGGCGGCGCGATCGCGGTGTGGCCGGAGGACATCGACAAGATCGGCCGTCTCGCGGTGTGCACCGATCCCCTCGGCGGGCGGTTCGCTCTCTGGGAGCCAAAGCCCCACCCCGGCGCGTCCCTCATGCACGAACCCAACTCCTTCACCTGGGGTGAGTTGTCGTGCCGCGACGTCGACGTCGCCAAAGACTTCTACGGCGCGGTGTTCGGCTGGGAAGGGCACACCCATCCTGCCGAAGGATCGAGCTACACCGAGTTCTTCATCGCTGGAGTCGATCGGGCCGTCGCCGGCATGGTGCAGATGAACGAGTTGTGGCCCGAGGACATGCCGCCGCGTTGGATGATCTACTTCGCCGTCGCAAACACCGACGAGATCGCCGATCGCATCGTCCAGTTTGGAGGCACGGTCTCGGTCGCCCCGTTCGACCTAGCCGATGTCGGACGCATCGCGGTACTTAGCGACCCTGAGGGAGCGGTTTTCTCGGTCCTCCAACGCGGGTAAACGCCCACGACCTTCAGGGCCACAACCAGTGGACACCACTGGGGGACGCCAAGGCCCTCGCCAAGCACGGTGTGCACATCACTGATCCGGACACCTATCTATGCGCGCTCGCCACTGACCTTCCCGACGAAGTCTTGACCACGATCGTCCGGCTGGCCGAAACGAAGCGTCGTCCGCCCATCTCCAAAGCGCAGCTTTTGGACGTCGCCCGGGACTGCGTCGCCCAGCTCGGCCTCGACCTCCAGGACGAGTCGCGTCCCGGCGAGGCGCAATCGCTCGGCCGGACGTTGCGCCGTTGGCTCGCACACATCA
>DASXTK010000111.1:0-6144 GCA_036505485.1 Acidimicrobiales bacterium | reverse complement strand
AGCAGACCGGCGCCCAGTTCGGCGAGATGCTCGACCACTTCGACCAGGCCCGGGCCCTCAAGGTGGGTTTGTGGAACGGCCGCCACCCCGACGGCTACTCGACCATGAACATCGGCCGGCTCTACGAGTTCCTGGAGTTCTATGTGGCCGAGCGGGTCCCCAAGATGCCGGCGGCCCTGTCCAGTGCGCTCGGCAACGTGATCGCCGAGAACTTCGGCTTCACCGACGGCCAGGTCCCGCCCGACCGCTTCGCCGAGGAGTTCGGCGACGACTACGACGCTGCTCTGGACGCGTACGAGCGCGAGGATCCGGTCCGGGTCGTGTTCGGCAGCGGCACTGGCGCCAACGAGGTGGGCGAGCCCGGCGGGACCTTCGAGACCACCTTCTCCTCCTGGCCGCCGCGCGAGGCCCAGGCCACCAAGTGGTACCTGGACGCCGGCAGCAAGCTGTCCACCGAGAAACCGGCCGCCGACGATGGGGACGGGCGTGACGGCGACGGCGTCGACACCTTCGGCTTCGATCCCGAGGCCGGATCGATCACGCTGCTGGCCGACTACTCCACCCTCGAGCCGATCCAGCACTGGAACTGGACCCACTTCCCCGACGGCAAGGCCGTGGCCTACGAGACCGCGCCGCTGGAGGAGGACGTGGTGGTGGCCGGGTCGGGCTATCTCGACCTGTGGGTCGGCGCCAACGCTTCGGACGCCGACGTGCAGGTGACCGTGTCCGAGGTGCGGGCCGACGGGATCGAGTACCTGGTGCAGAACGGCTGGCTGCGGCTGGGGCACCGGGCGGTCGACGAGGATCGGTCCGACGAGCTGGAGATCGTCCATCCGTTCACCGCCGACGCCTACGAACCGCTCCCGGCCGACAGCGAGCTGGTCGAGGCCAAGGTCGAGCTCCCCTCGATGGGCCAGGTGTTCCGGGCCGGATCACGCCTGCGGATCGTCGTCAGCTCGCCCGGGCGCAACCACGTCACCTGGACGTTCCAGCCGCCCGAAGGGGTGGGCGCGGACACGACCTACCGGGTCGGCCGCGGCGGCGAGACCGCGTCGGCGCTGGTCCTCCCAGTGGTGAACCTCGACGTCGACGCCCCAGCCACCCCCGCACCCTGCCCAGGCCTACGCGGCCAAGCCTGCCGCCCCTACTACCCCCTGGCCAACCACCCCGGCTGACCCGAAATTGAGGCGTTGGGGGCCTCGGAGGAGGCGGCCGGGGTGTTCGCCGGTGGACTCGTCGTGGTCCCGGACCACCACGCCCCGCTTGATCGTGGCCGAATAGCCCGTGGCTCGCTGGATGAGTCGGCGTCCGCCCGCGGGCAGGTCGTAGACCATCTCCGGCGCGGCAAGGCCCAGCTTGTCCAGGTCGATGACGTTGATGTCGGCCAGGTAGCCCGGCGCCAGCAGGCCGCGGTCGTCGAAGCCGAAGAGGGCCGCGGTGTTGCGGGTCTGCAAGCGCACGGCCTGCTCCAGGGACAGCCGCTCGCCCCGGTCCCGGTCGCGGGCCCAGTGGCTGAGCATGAAGGTCGGCAGCGAGGCGTCGCACAGGATCCCGCAGTGGGCACCACCATCGCCCAGCCCCAGGACCGTGCCGGGGTGCAGCAGCATCTCCCGGAGCGTGTCGAAGTCGCCGTCGGTGTAGCCCAACAGCGGCAGGTAGAGCAGGGCGTGGCCGTCGTTCTCGAGCATCAGGTCGTAGGTGACCTCGAGCGGCGGACGACCTTGGCGGGCGGCCAGGGCGGCCACGCTGTCGTCGGGTCCGGGCTCGTAGTTGGGCGGATCGCCGAGCAGGAACAACTTGTGGAACGACTGCAGCAGGAACGCTGCGATCCCGACCAGGTCGACCTTCTCGTTGAGGATGGCGTCCCGGACCTCGGGAAGGCGCAGCTGCGCGATGCGTTCCGGGAACGGCAGGTCGGCCAACGGCTTGTAGTTGCGGTGGAACAGGAACGGGTGCGCGGTCGACTCGAACCCCAGCAGCAGACACGCCGGCCGGCCCGCCACCTGGGGGACGATGTGGGCGCCGTCGGCGTTGGCCCGTTCGGCGTGCTCGATCATGCGGCGCCAGTGGTCGGGGCGGCCGTCGTCCTGGAGGCAGCCGAAGGTGACCGGGCGTCCGGTCTCCCGGGAAATCTGGGCCATCCAGGCGAACTCGCCGTCGAGGTCGAACATGTCGCTGGCCACCTCGAACACCCCGGAGCCGGCCTCACCCATGGCCAGCCCGATGCCGATGAGCTCGTCGGCCGAGGCGGTGGTGCCGGCGGCGAGCTCACCATCCTTGGCCCGGTGAAGCAGGGTCCGGGTGGTCGAGAAACCGACCGCGCCGGCCTCTATGGCCTCGCGCACCAGCTCGCCCATGCGCTTGATCTCGTCGGGGGTGGCCTCGGCGTTGGCGCCGCCCCGCTCGCCCATCACGTAGGCCCGGACCGGCCCGTGGGGGACCAGGGCGCTGACGTCCAGCACCCGGGGCATCCGCTCCAGCTCGTCGAGGTACTGCGGGAACGTCTCCCAGTTCCAGGTCATGCCCTCGGCCAGCGCGGTGCCAGGGATGTCCTCGACGCCCTCCATGAGCTGGATCAGCCATTCCCGACGTGACGGATCGGCTGGAGCGAACCCGACACCGCAGTTGCCCATGACGATCGTGGTGACGCCGTGCCAGCTCGACGGGGTGATGTCGGGATCCCAGGTGGCCTGGCCGTCGTAGTGGGTGTGGATGTCGACCCAGCCCGGTGTGACCAGCCGGCCGTCGGCGTCGATCTCCCGCCGTCCTCCGCCCTCGACCGCCCCGACGGCGGTGATGCGGTCGTCGTCGACGGCGAGGTCGGCGGTGCGAGCCGCGGTTCCGGACCCGTCGACCACCATCCCGTTACGGATCACCAGGTCGTGCACGACCGTCCCCCCTTGTCCGGCGGCCAGATTTGTGACGCTACCGTCAGCCCACCACACCTTGACCGGCGGGTCAATACAGGATCTCAGGCGATGAAGTCGAGGACGAGCCGGTTGACCTCGTCGGGCCGCTCGACGTGGAGGAAGTGGCCCGCGTCGTCGACGATCTCGCTGCGGGAACCCTCGTAGGTCAGGAACGACGGCGCCATCCCGACCAGGTCGGCCCCGAGGCAACCGTCGATCTTGCCATGGAGGTAGAGGGTGGGCAGGGGAGGGGCGTTGTTGGCGGCACCCCGGAGTCCTACGGCGGCGGGATCGTCGCTGACCCCGCGGTCTCCGAGCATGGCCCGGTAGTAGCCGAGCGCCGCGGCCAGATTGCCGGGATCGCGCATGGCGTCCTTGACTCCCGGCAGGTCGTCGACGGCGTTGTAGCCCGGGGACCAGTCGGCCCACAGCCGGTCGATGAACGCCAGGTCGCCCATGGCCACGGCTATGTCGGACAGCGGGTGCTGGAAGAAGAACATGTACCAGGACCGCTGCAGCTGGTCGTAGGTGAGGAAGCCGGCGGCCACGGCTCCCGGAGGAGGCACCGCCATCGTCACCAGCCTCCGCCAGCGGGCCGGGGTGGCGTGGACCGCGGTGTAGCCCACGATGGCGCCCCAGTCGTGGCCGATGAGCACCGCATCCCCGTTCCCGCCCAGGGCCTCGTGCATGGCGTTGGCGTCGAGGGCCAGGGTGCCGACGTCGTAGTGCGGGATGTCGGGAACCTGGGTTGGCGCGTAGCCCCGCAGCCACGGGGCCACGGCCCGGTATCCGGCGTCGGCCAAGGCCGGCAGCAGATACCGCCACGTCCGGGCCGAGTCCGGGAACCCGTGCAGGCACAGCGCCAGCGGTCCGCTCTCCCCCGCCTGGAGATACCCGAAGCGCAGCCCGTTGGCCTCCACGCTTCCCTCGATGACCTCGCCGTTCCCGCTGTCACCCATCATGGCCGGGACCCTAGGGCTCCTCGCGCCGGTCGGCGCAAGTGGCCAGTGGGCTTGCCGCCCGCGGGCCGGGCGACAGGAGATGAGCGCCGCCTGAAGGGCGGCACCACACCGATGGGGGAGGCGGAGGGGGAAGGTTCCCTTCCCCCTCCGAGAGGTGATTGTGGTCACACACAGGGCTGTGGGGTTGGCCGGTTGGGTAACGTCGCCCGACACGGAGGGTGCAACTTGGGGGACCCTGGTTGAACGTTTCCTTTTACGGAGTTCGGGGCTCGACCCCGTGTCCATGTGACGAGAACCGCCGCTACGGCGGCAACACATCGTGTGTCGTTCTCGACGCGCCTGGCAACGACCCCATTGTCCTGGACCTTGGCACGGGCCTGCGGCGCTACGGCCTCACCTTGCCACGCGACGGCAGCTTCCGGGGATCGGCCCTGGTCACCCACCTGCACTGGGACCACGTGCAGGGCCTGCCGTTCTTCGCTCCGATCCTCTCCCCCGGCGCCCAGCTCGACGTCTATGGGCCGGGCCAGGATCTCTGCTCGCTGGCCCAGGCCTTCCACCAGTTCGTGTGTCCCCCGTACTTCCCCGTGACGCTCGAGGAGCTGTACGGACGCATCAACTTCCACGACGTGAGCGACGACGACGTGTTGCTGAACGGAGCCAAGGTGCGGGTGCGCCCGGTTCCCCACGTGGGAGCCACCAACGGCTATCGGGTCGAGTTGGAGGGCATCACCGTCGCCTACCTGTCCGATCACCAGATGCCGTTGGACGGTCGGCACGAGGTCAGCGACGGAGTGCTGGAGCTGTGCGATGGCGCCGATCTGGTGATCCACGACGCCCAGTTCACGACCGACGAGTTCGCGGAGAAGAGCCACTGGGGCCACTGCACGGTCGAGTACGCGGTCTTCGTGGCCAACCAAGCCGGGGCCAAGCGGCTGGCGCTGTTCCACCACGATCCGGCGCACTGCGACGAGCAGCTCGACGCCATCCTGGGCGCCGCGCAGGACGCCGCCGCGTCGACGGGGTTGCACGAGGTCATCTCGGCTTACGAGGGCCTCACCGTCGCCCTGGACCCGTGAGCCCTGGTGCCCTGACGCTGTGTCAGATATAGGGTGCCCGACATGACGACGGCCAACGCCGACGCCGAGGAGCCCGAGATCTCGGCTGCTCCGGCCATCGATACCGCTCGCTTCCGTCAGGTGCTCGGCCATTTCCCGACCGGGGTCACGGTCATCACCGCGACCTGCTCCGAGGGTCCGGCCGGCCTGGCCGTCGGCTCCTTCTTCTCGGTCTCGCTCGACCCGCCGCTGGTGGCGTTCTGCGCGGCCAAGACCTCGACCAGCTATCCCAGGATCGAGACCGCCGGGCACTTCGTGGTCAACATCCTGGCCGAGGATCAGGAGGACATCAGCCGGGTGTTCGCTTCCAAAGCCACGGACAAGTTCGCGGGACTCGGCTACCGGACCGCCCCCAGCACCGGGGCGCCCGTCCTGAACGACGTGCTGGCCTGGATCGAGTGCGCCTCCTACGCCGTGCACGAGGCCGGCGACCACTGGATCGTGCTCGGACGGGTCCTCGATCTGGAGATCGGACACGAGGGCGGCCCGTTGGTGTTCTTCCGCGGCGGGTACAGCCGGCTGCACTCGTGATCTACGCCCTCGGGAACCTCGAGCCCCGCATCCATCCCGACGCCTACGTGCACCCCGATGCGGTGGTCATCGGCGACGTGGAGCTGGGGCCGGAGGCGTCGGTGTGGCCGACCGCGGTGCTGAGGGGCGACAACGACCGCATCGTCATCGGGGCCCAGACCTCGATCCAGGACGGGACCGTGGTGCACGTCGCTCCCGGACTCCCGACCCTGATCGGGGCTCGGTGCGTGATCGGCCACCTGGTCCACCTGGAGGGCTGCACCATCGAGGACCGGGCGCTCGTCGGTTCCGGTGCCGTGGTGTTGCACCAGGCCATCGTGCGGACCGAGGCCCTGGTGGGGGCCGGGGCGTTGGTACCGCCCCGGATGGAGGTGCCGAGCCGGGCCCAGGCCCTGGGCGTGCCGGCCAAGCTACGGCTGGACTCGGTGAACCCCGAGTACATGATCGACCTGGGCGCCCAGTCCTACATCGAGCGCTCGGCCCGGTATCGGGCCGATCTTCGCCGGCTCGACTGACTGACTGAGCTACGCGTCGGAGGCGAGGAACTCCAGCCCGGGGATGGGCAGGTTCCTCACCACGGTGAAGGCCACGACGACGCTGATCGCGGTGGCCAACAGCCAACGG
>DASXTK010000110.1:0-15295 GCA_036505485.1 Acidimicrobiales bacterium | reverse complement strand
CCGTCGGCCGAGGTCGCCACGAGATCGCCGGCCAGGTCGGGCGGCAGCTGCGGGGCCGCGGGCTTGCCCAGGCCGTCGGCCAGGGCCGGAAAGCTCGAGGCCGCACCGCGGCTCAGACCGCTGAGCAGCCCCGAAGGATCGACCACGATCGCGGGGGTGGCAACCAAGTCGAGCAAGGCCTCGGCCAGCTTCTCCAGCCGCTCCACCTGGCGGGACCGGTCGTGCAGCTCGTCGGTCAGCCGTTCGAGATCCTCGGCGGCACGCACAAGCTCGTCCCGCGCCGCGTCCAGCACATCATCCGTCGCGTCTTCTCCTCCCGATGCGGCGCCAGTAGGAGACCTACCCACATCGTCGGAAGACAATCCGCGCGTGACCATGGTTTGAATCTAGGTGCCGCGACCGCCCTGCGAGGTATGTCCCGCCGCCAAGTGGGAATACACGGCTGGTGCCGACTTCGACGCGCCCGGATGCCGCTCCGTCCGTGCCCGAGGCCCTGGACCGGCTCCGCGCCGCTGCCGACGTTGCTCTGGCCGCACTGACCATGCCCACGACACCGGTGGTCACCGGGGGGCACCGCTGGCTGGTCACGAGCCAGATCCGGCCCGCGATCGAACCCGAGCTCTGGCTGTCCCACGTCCGCTACTTTCGTCGCCGCGACCCCGACTCGCTGGCGGGGTTGGTCGACCACTACCGGCCGCACGCCCACGCCCAGGCCCGGCGCCACTACCGCCACGGCGAGCCGATCGAGGACCTGAGTCAGGTGGCGATGGAGGCCCTCCTGCTGGCCCTGCAGCGCTTCGACCCCAACCGCCGGCGGCCGTTCCTTGCCTTCGCCAAACCGACCATCGAGGGGATGATCCGGCGCCACTTCCGGGACACCGGCTGGTCGATCCGGGTGCCGCGGCGGGTCCACGAGCTGGCCGGACCGGTGCGCGAGGTGCGTGAGCTGCTCACCCATGACTTCGGCCGGGATCCGTCGCCGGCCGAGATCGGCGACTTCCTGGGGCTGGGCGAACGGGACGTGCTCGACGTCATGACCGCGGAGGAGGTGCGCTTGCCCAACTCGCTCGACGCCGTGGATCCGACGAGCAAGCTGCAGACCGAGCAGGTGGTCGGGGCACCTGACGCCGCGTTCGCCTCGATCGAGAACCGCACCGCGCTGAGCCAGTCCCTCGAGCTCCTGTCGGCCGAGGACCGTGACCTGCTGCGCCGGTACTTCATCGAGGAGCACACCCAGAGCGAGATCGCCGCGCAGCTGCGGTGCAGTCAGATGCAGGTGTCCCGGCTGCTGGCCCGGGCCATCCGCCGGCTACGGCGTCACATCGTCGGTCTCTGATCTCCGGAAACTTGCTTGTAGCCCCGCCAGTAACGTGCCGGCGTGGCTGTTCACGCGAGGTTCACTCGCCGAGCCTTCCTGGTCGGCGCAGCGGCGACGGCAACAGCCGCATCGTCGTCCTGGGCACTGGCTTGCGGTGGCGACGACGACGAGTCCAAGGACGGCGCCGGCGACGCAGTGGGCCCGGGAGTTCCGACCACCCGGCACACGGCCCGGTTGTCCGGCGATCCGTTCGTGCTCGGGGTGGCCTCGGGTGATCCGTTGGCCGACCGGGTGATCCTGTGGTCCCGGTTGGCGCCGACTCCCCTGGCCGGCGGGCTGGGCGGGATGCCCGACGATCCGGTCGACGTGGTGTGGGAGGTCGCCACCGACGACCAGTTCACCAAGATCGTGCGCAACGGCAGCACCACCGCCACCCCGGCCGACGCCCACTCCGTCCACGTCGACGCCGATGGCCTGGAGTCGGCCCGCGACTACTTCTATCGCTTCACCGTGGGCCGCTGGACCAGCCCGACCGGACGCACCCGCACCGCCGCGGCCCCCGGAGAGCGGCTCGATCGGCTCGGTCTCGGGGTCGTGACCTGCCAGTACTTCGACACCGGGTACTACGCCGCCTACCGCCACCTGCTCAACGAGGACCTCGACCTGATCGTGCATCTGGGCGACTACATCTACGAGCTGCCCCTCGGGAGCACGGACCGACCGGTCCTCCCCGCGGGGATCCCGGTCACGCTCGACGACTACCGCCTCCGCTACGCCAGCTACCGGTCCGATCCCGATCTGCAGGCGGCCCACGCCCGCTTCCCGTTCATGTGCATGTGGGACGACCACGAGGTCAGCAACAACTACGCGGGCGACACGCTCCCCGACGCCGCGGTGGACCCGGCCGCCGTGCGAACGCAGCGGGCCGCGGCGTACCGGGCCTACTGGGAGCACCTGCCGCTGCGGCTGGCGCCTCCCGACGGGGCCGATGTCACGCTGTACCGCTCGGCCGACTTCGGCGGGCTGGCCCGGCTGTACCTGCTCGACGAGCGTCAGTACGCCGATGTGCCGCCCTGCCGGGACACCTCGATCAGCGACCTGGGCAACTGTCCGGCCCGGGCCGACGAGCGGGTCTATCTGGGCGACGACCAGGACCGCTGGTTCGCCGGTGCCGTCGGCACGGGCGGCGTCACCTGGAACCTGATCGGCAACCCCACCGTCCTGGCCGGGGTCAACATGGGCCAGCCGGACAGTCCCAGCTACTACCTGGAGACCTGGGACGGCTATCCGGCGGCGCGGCGTCGGTTCCTGTCCCGGCTCGCCGACGATCGGGTCGGCAACCCGGTGGTCCTGACCGGCGATTGGCATGCCGGCATGATCAACGACGTCCATCTGGATCCCGAGGATCGGTCGACGCCGGTGGTCGCCACCGAGCTGATGACTCCGGCCATCTCGTCGCTGATCTTCGAGGCCCCGCTGGGCCAGAACCCTCAGATCCGCCATCAGGTCCTGAAGCACGGCTACCTGACCGTGGCCGTGGAACCGGAACGGCTGACCGCGACCCTCCGGGTCCTCGACGACGTCGGCCGGGCCGACTCGGGCATCTCCACCGACTCCACGTGGGTCATCACCCCCGACAGCCCCCAGGCCCAGCAAGCCTGAGAATTTGGCGGTTTGGGCGGGCCGAAAAGTGGAAGGCCTACATACAGGGTGGCAATTTCGACTGCCCTTGCATCGGAGCTGGGATCATGGGCCGGCCCGCCCTCCCCCCTGGCTCAGGTCCCAGGCTCCGTTGCATCTTCGGGCGGCGGACATTGCACCCCGACCATGGCCACCATCCGGCACCAGGTGTGGCGCGCCAGCTTCCAACCGTCGGCGGTGCGCACGGCGTGGCCGGTCTCGCTGAGCAGCGGACGGCCGCCACCGTGCACCAGGGCGAAGCGGACCTCGGCCTCGTCGTCATCGAGGAACCGCACGGACTCGACCATGACGTCCAAGCCATCGAATGCCCCGTACCGTTCCCGGACCTGACGCATGCTCGGTCCGAGGTTGCCGCCCTGCTCGATGGCTCCGCACCGAGCCTCGTCCGGACTGTCTCCGCTGAACACCGTCTCTATGGCCAGCTCGATCTCGGCCCCGGCGGCGTCCTGCGGACTGAACGCCCCACGCGATGGGCGGATCCTCAACAGCTTCTGCTCCCCCGGTGCGGCCTCGATCGCAGCCTGCGCCAACGCCACACAGCTGTCACAGATGTAGACGCCGCTGGCCCGCACCAGGTGCTCTACCACCGCTTCCCGCCGGGAGCAGAAGGAGCACCGTCGAGGCCCACCGCCAGCTCCGCTCGCACCGAAACCCATCGAAGACCCGAGGATCGACATGCTGCCCGCCTCCTGTGAACGCTTGATGTGATGAGGAACGGCTGGGTCCAGGTCCCGCCGCTCCTCACCACAGGTTTGCACCGCGAAGCGGGCTATGCCGGGGTCAGGTCGCCGAAGAAGCCGACGATGCTGCGCAACCGGCCGTCTTCCGCTACCTGACCCACGTCGATGCCGGCGACGGCGACGGCGTTGTCGGGTCCGACCAGCTCCCAGCCGAAGCGGACCCGGTTGTGGTGGACATCGACGGCGGTGGTCCGGCGGAAGCCGTGACCGGGATAGTGCTGGTCGACCAGGACGGCGATCTCGCCCAGCGCGGTGTGGCCCTGGACGTCGAGCAGCGGGTCGAGGAAGGTGCCATCGGCGACCCACGCCTGCTCGATGAGGGCGGTCCGCTTGGCGGCATCGAGCTCGTTCAAGCTGGCGAGATAGGTGTCGATGGTCTCGGTGATCTGGTCAGGGGTGATGTCAGTCGTTGTCTCGCTCATGCCACCCACTCTGGGGAGGCCAGGGAAGCGTGGCGATTACCTGTGAGGTAAGCGCCATCCGTCGCTCCCGTCGTTAGCGTCCCGCGGCATGACCAGTGTCCAGTCACCACCCCGAGGCGCCGGGGAGCTGCTGCGGGAGTGGCGCCAGCGGCGCCGTCGCAGCCAGCTGGATCTCTCGATCGACGCCCAGGTCTCGGCTCGGCACCTGAGCTTCGTGGAGACCGGACGGTCCAAGCCGAGCCGGGAGCTGTTGCTGCACCTGGCCGAGCACCTGGACGTTCCGCTGCGGGAGCGCAACACGTTGCTGCTGGCCGCCGGCTACTCGCCGCTCTACCCGGAGCGGTCCATGGACGACGCCGCCATGGCCCCGGTCCGCGAGGCGTTGGACCTGGTCCTGGCCGGGCACGAACCGTTCCCCGCCCTGGTGGTGGACCGGCACTGGAACCTCGTGTCCGCCAACGGCGCGGCCTTCGCCTTCCTCACCGATGTTGCCCCTGAGCTGCTGGAACCGCCGACCAACGCCCTGCGGTTGAGCCTGCATCCCGACGGATTGGCGCAGCGGATCCTGAACCTGGCGGAGTACAGCGCCCACGTGCTGCACCGGCTCCAGCAGCAGGCGGTGCTGTCGCAGGATGCCGAGCTGGAGGTGCTCTACGACGAGCTGCGGGGCTATCCCGGAGTCGAGGAGACGTCCCCGGCGGTGTTCGAACCCGCAGCCATGGTGTTCAGTCCGCTACGGGTGCGGGGGCCAGACGGTCAGGAACTGGCCTTCTTCAGCACGCTGGCCACGTTCGGCTCGGCCGTGGACATCACCATGGCCGAGCTGCTGATCGAGTCCTTCTTCCCCGCTGACCCGACCACCTCCGCCGCCCTCGGACGCTTGTGACCAAGAGGGCGGCCATTGCCGGCGAGCACGATTTTTCGAGGGGGACCCGCTCGCCGACGATGGCCACTGGTCAAAACTTCGCACGGCGCCATCACGACACCGTTGCTCGCCTATTGCGCCCGGATTAACTAGCGCAGCGTCTCACGCGCCAGCCGACGGGCCTTGGCGGCCCATTTCTGGGCCCACTCGCGCCAGGTGTCCAGGTAGGCGGGACTCCGGCGCCTGCTGCGCCCGGTCTCGGCCGGACGGGCCACAGCTTCGGCCAACCCATCGATGATCAAGCTGGCCAGCTCGACCGATCCCTCGACCGGAAGCCGCACCGCACCGGTGCAGACCTCGTCCCGCCAGGTGCTCACCACCAACATGTCCCGATCGGAGTGCCAGGTGGCCCGCAAGTAGTGGCCGTTGCCCCGGTTGTCCTCGATGAAGACCCGTTGGCGGCGGTGGCGCCGCAGATGACTGCGGCCCTCTGCCCACTCCGCCGGGCACTCGATCGCCTGTTTCCTCAACGCCTCCCCCATGCACCTGAGTGTGCAGGCGCGGCCCCCGCTTGTCCAGCGTGGGAATCCGGCGTTTCCGCATGTATGTGAGGCGTGAGCAGGGGAACAAGACAGGTGATGCGACTACTCAAGCGTCATTCCGACGAAGACGACGCCACGGTCGCGAGCGACGAGGCAGCGGCAACGCCGGAGCCTGGTGCAACCCGCGAACGTGCGTCCGATACCGAAACCAAGGGGCCCGTCGTGAACCGGCGAACCATTCTGACGAAACGACCCGACGAGGCCGACACGGCCGAGACCGAGCGGGTCGTCGACAAGCCCACCGACGAGGCCACCCCCACCGAGGGGCGCCGCTGGTTCCGGCGCACGGTCACCGTGCCGATGACCGTGCCCGAACGGTCGCTGCGCCGCACCATGAGGATCCCGTCCCGGCGGATCCAACCCCAGGTGGCGCGGCCCGGACTGGCCCCCGCTCCCATCCTGGCCGTGGTCGCCGGCGGGGCGCTGGCCGTCGTGGGCCTCGTGGCCCTCATGCGAGCCGGCGTCAACGACACCTGGTACCGCCCGACGGTCGAGGTGCTGGATGCGAACCACACCCCGCTGCTGGGCGCGATCGAGCTGGCAGCCGGAGTGTTCGTCCTGCTCCTCGGGCTCACCGGAAGCCGGCTGCTCGTGGCCATGGCCGGCATCGCCGGCTCGCTGGTCGCCACCGCAGCCGCGGTCGACCCCACGCCTCTCCAGCGCGAGCTGGCGATCGAATCCTGGTGGGCCTGGGTCCTGGCCGGCGTTGGCGTCGCCCTGACGCTCGCCGCCCTGCAGGAGCCCCGGATCCGTCAACCCGACACCATCGTCGACGTGCGCTGACCCGTTCTGGCGTTGCTGAGCCCGCTACGACGGGTGCAGCAACGCCAGGACGTCACTCCTCGACGTCGACCGGACCGTTGTACTCACCGGCGAGCAGCTTGGTGAGCGTGGACTGCGCGTCCCGCTTGGCCTCGTAGCCCTGGCCGCCATCGGTCGCCACGATCTCGCCGTTGGACGCCCGCACCCGGAACGCCCACTTGCCGTCGTTGCGCTTGTAGACCTGTCCCTTGCCCGCCATCTGTGTGGCTCCCCTGTCGTCGGTTGGTACCGGCGGGACCGTAGCGTGCCCTGACGCACCCGTTCGCTCAGAAGGAGACCAACGGATTGGCTGCGCTGTTCACCTGAGGTTCACTTGGACCGGGCATGGACCGCCGCCGTCTGCTTAGCTCCCTGACGTGTGCGGATGATCAGGGGGATTGAGATGGCCGATCTAACGAGCAACCCGACGTCCGTCGAACGAGAGCTGCTCGACGGCAGGATCGCGGTCGTCACCGGCGCCAGTCGGGGCATCGGCGTGGCGATCGCCCAGCGTCTCGCCCAGGCGGGGGCGTCCGTCGCCGTCACCGCCCGCACCGTCCACGAAGGCGACCACCAGCTGGGCGGCAGCATCAGCGGCACCGCCGACAGCATCGTGGAGAGGGGCGGCACGGCTGTGGCCATCGCAGCCGACCTGGCCCGGCCCGAGGAACGCGAGCGGCTCGTTTCCGAGGTCGAGCGCCGACTCGGCCCCATCGACATCCTGGTCAACAACGCGGCCGTGACCTACTTCGAGCCGGTGGTCGACTTCGACGCCCGCCACTTCCGGCTGATGTTCGACGTCCAGGTGCGGGCGCCGTTCGAGCTGGCCCAACTGGTGCTGCCGGGGATGCGCAGTCGGGGCCAGGGCTGGATCCTCAACATCTCCTCGCGAGCCGCCCTGCATCCGGACACACCCCGCTCCGGCCTGGTCATGGGCGGCACGGTCTATGGGATGTGCAAGGCCGCTCTCGAGCGGTTCTCCACCGGGCTGGCCGCCGAGGTCTCGAGCGATGGGATCGCCGTGAACGCCCTGTCGCCCGACGGTCTGGTGCCCACCCCCGGCGTGGTCCACCACGGCCTCGACCGCATGGTCCCGGCCGAGTTCACCGAGCCGGTCGAGGTGATGGCCGAGGCCGCCTACCTGCTGTGCATCGGGGATCCGTCGAAGCTCACCGGGCGGATCGCGTACAGCAAGGCCATCGTGGCCGAGCTCCAGACAGCCGGCTGACCGGCGGCTCCTCCCCTGGTGGGAACCGTCGGATCCACCCCAGGGCTGACTCGGAGCGGGGCCGACGGCGATACCGTCCCGACGATGGCCGATGCCACCGTCGTGCCGACGGGCGCCAACCTCCTACGCCGCTTCATCCCGCTCATGGCCGGGGTGGTCGCGGTCATGGCCGTGCTGACCGACCCCGGGACCGCGGTCGAGAACGTCGTGGCTGCGCTGGCGGTCCTCCCATTCGTGATCTGGGTCTTCCGGCCCCGCTGGATGCCTCCGCTAGCGCTGGTCCTGGCGGTGAGCGCCGCAGAGTTCGTCCTCAACCGCTCGGGCGGGCTCGAGGCCACGCTGTTCCTGCTTTGCATCGCGACCATGGTGGTTGGCGTCTGGGAGCCATCGCGCCTGGTCGTCGCAGTGGCCGGTGGCATCGCCATAGCCACGCCCGTGGTCGCCGAGGCGCTGTACCGAGACGGGATCTTCACCGGCATCTGGGTCATGGGCATCCTCCTGCCGCTCATGCTCGGCCGAGCCTTCCGGTCGCAGGTCGAGCTGACGACCAAGCTCAGCGCCGCCCGTCAGGAGCTGGCCCGCCAAGCGGTCCTGGACGAGAAGCGGCGCATCGCCCGAGACGTCCACGACCTGGTGGGCCACGGTCTGGCGGCGATGTTGCTGCATGTCACCGGGGCCCGCCATGTCCTGCGCCGGGACATCGATGCCGCCGACGAAGCCCTGGCCGACGCCGAGTCCGTGGGTCGCCGGAGCATGCAGGAGCTGCGCAGCACCCTGGCCGTCCTGCGTCTGCCCGACGGGGAGGTCTCCGCCGACGCCGCGCCGGTCCCCGATGTAGGCGACATCACCGAGGTGGTGGCGGCGGCCGGGGCGTCGGGGTTGGATGTGGCGATGCGGACCGAGGGTGACCTCGAACAGGTGGACCCGGTCGTAGGACTGTCGCTGCATCGGGTCGTGGAGGAGGCCCTGGCCAACGCCCGCCGGCACGCTCCGCGCGCCGTGACCGACGTGGTGCTGGTGGTCAAGGATGAGGCGGTGACGCTGGTCATCGACACGGTGGGACCGCTGCGCTCGGCCGAGCCGGCCGACGACGACGGCCCCCGCTACGGGCTCATAGGCATGCGGGAACGGATGGCCGCCGTGGGCGGACGGTTCGCGGCTGGACCGACCTCCACCGGTTGGGAGGTGCGCTGTCACGCCCCGCTGGTCGCACCCGACGTCGACGACGTCCTCCAGGGCCGATGACCGAGGACCGGCTCATCCGGGTCGCCCTGGTGGACGATCAGACCATCGTCCGCACTGGGCTGGCCCGAATCCTGTCCCCGGCCGACGGGTTCGAGGTGGTGGCCGAGTGCGGCGACGGCGAGGAAGCCCTGGCCACGGTGCCCGACGCCAACGCCGATGTGGTGCTGATGGACATCCGCATGCCCCGGATGGACGGCATCGAAGCCACCCGCCGACTGCGGGCCGCGACCGACGGCCCGGCGGTCCTCATCCTCACCACCTTCGACGAGGACGAGCTGCTGTGGGCCGCGCTCGAGGCCGGCGCGAACGGCTTCGTCCTCAAGGACACCACGGCTGAGGACCTGATCGCCGGGGTGACCGCGGTGGCCGGCGGCGGGGCCTGGTTCGATCCCACCGTAGCGCCGCGGGTGCTGACCGCCTATCGCCGGGTCGTGGCTCCAGCTCAGCGCTCGGCCCAGCGGATCGAAGCGCTGACCGAACGGGAGCACGACGTGCTGCGCCTGTTGTCCCGAGGATCCAACAACAGCGAGATCGCCGCCACCCTGCACGTCGGCGAGGCCACGGTGAAGACCCACGTCGGCAGCATCTTCATGAAGCTCGGCGTGCGGGATCGGGCTGCGGCCATCGTCTATGCCTTCGACCACGGCGTGGTCGAGCCGGGCGAGCCCCACCGCTGACCGGCGCCTCCGCCCGCGGGCGGAATCGAGCTCGAGACCCTGGGGCGATGTGCCCGGCGGCGTCGACGCAGACCATGGGGGCATGACCTCAACCGCCACCCTCCAGCGACGACCACCGCCGTCGCCCGTCGATCAGACCGGCCGCCCCGCCCTCGAAGTCGATGGGGTCGCCAAGAGCTACAGCCAACACCAGGTGCTCGACGGGCTGTCGTTCTCCGTCACCAGCGGCGAGATCTTCGGCCTGCTGGGATCGAACGGCGCCGGCAAGACCACCGCAGTCGAGATCGTCCAGGGCCTTCGCACCCGGGACTCCGGGGTGATCCGGGTCCTCGGGCTGGATCCCGTGGCCGAGCGGGCCCGGCTGCGCCACCTGGTCGGTTCCCAGCTGCAGTCCTCGGCATTGCCGGACCGGCTCCGGGTCGGTGAAGCCCTGCGGCTGTTCGCCAACCTCGCCGGCAACGTGGTCGACTGGCAGGAGCTGCGCGACGAGTGGAGCCTCGACGGCCTGCAGCGCCGCCCGTTCGGCGCGCTGTCCGGTGGCGAGCGTCAGCGGCTGTTCCTGGCCCTGGCCCTGGTCAACCGGCCCCGGCTGGTGTTCCTCGACGAGCTGACCCAAGGCCTCGACGCGGCAGCCCGGCGGGAGACCTGGCGGTTGATCGAGCGCATCCGGGACGAGGGCACGACCGTCGTCCTCGTCACCCACTTCATGGACGAGGCGGAGCGGCTGTGCGACCGGGTGGGTGTGCTCCACGACGGCCACATCGTCAGCAGCGGCCGACCGGCCGATCTGGTCGCCGCCATGGGTGGACCGGTGCACATCCGCTTCAGCTGCCCCGCCCCTGGTCGTTCCGTGTTGACCGGGATCGACGGCATGCCCGGCGTGGTCGCGGTCACGGTTTCGGCGCCATCCATGGCCGTCCGGTTCGGGATGGCCGACATCGCCTGCGCCCCCGAGATGAGCGTCGCCGTCATCGGCGAGCTGGCCCACCGGGGCTTCGCCCCCCACGACCTCATGGTCGTCCGCCCCACGTTGGAGGACGCCTTCGTCGCCCTCACCCAAGGAGACCCGTCATGAGCGCACTCGCCGCCCTCACCCGCACCGAGGCCCGCCTGCTGTCCCGAGAGTGGGCTGCGATGGTGTTCGCCTTCGTGTTCCCACCGATCACGCTGCTGATCCTGGCCGGCTCGTTCGGCGACACCCCCGACTCGGCTTTCGGCGGGGTGCTGCCGTCGGACTTCTATGTGACCGGCTATCTCGGCGTCCCGCTCGGTGCGATGGCGCTGGTCGGACTGCCGGTGGTGCTGGCCTCCTACCGGGAGCGTGACGTGCTGCGCCGCTTCGCCGCCTTCGGGGTGCGCACCACCACCGTGGTCGCGGCCCAGGCGCTGGTCACGGCCAGCCTGGTGATGGTGGCCGCGGTGACGGTGCTGGCCGTGGCGGCGCCGACCTACGGCGTGCCTGCGGTCGATGATCCGCTTGGGGTCACCCTCGGGTTCCTGATGGGAACGGCGACGATGATCGTGCTCGGTGTAGCCCTCGGGCTGGTTGTGAAGACCGCCCGGGGTGCCCAGGCACTGGGGCTGCTGGCCTTCTTCCCCATGTGGCTGCTGTCCGGTGGCGGCCCGCCGCCCGACGTCATGAGCGACCCGATGCGTCGCATCGCCGACGTGCTGCCGCTCACCCACGCTGTGGCCGGCATCCGGGATCCGTGGATCGGCACCGGCTCGGTCTGGGGCCACCTGATCGTGCTGGGGATCTGGCTCGGCTTCGGCCTGAGCGCAGTCACCTACCTGATCCGCCGCCCGAACTAACCGAAATTGAGATGGGAGTGGTTGCCTAGCAACCGCTCCCATCTCAATTTCACGTGGTGGGCTCGCCGTCCTCGTTCTCGTCGTCGGCGGGAACTTCGTCGCCGACCTGGAACCCGGTCAGCGAGCCACCGGTGCGGGCCACCGCATAGTCGGCGGTGAGCCGCAGCACGGTGCCGGCGCCGACCACCAGCGCGGACCAGAGCAGGTAGGCGATCGTTTGGCTGAACACATCGATGCGTTCGACCAGGGAGAGGCCGCCGTCCCCCAGGCCGAACCCGCTTCCGCCGCTGTTGTCGTCGAGAGTCTGTTGTTGGCGCACGGCGACCCAGAGGTAGGCGACGAGACCGATGACCCCGACGACGAGCACCGCGGTGCCGAGCAGGCGGGTGAACGCCGCAGCCCGGCTCACGGTGCTGCGATTGAGGTCGGCGATGTCGTCCGCGCTGACGGTGAGATCGATGTCTGTCACCGGGCCAGCATCGCACGCAACGTGCTGGAGTCGGTGCCTCCCCTCCCCGGGATGTGAGAAGGGACCCTCCCTTTCGGGATAGGTCCCTTCTCTGCGTTTCGGCTTCTTCCTAGGTTCACCTTTCGGTTTCCTTTGGTTCAGCCGAAGCGTTCCTTAGATGTGACGTAAGTATCACTCCAGGTGACCAGTAACGCAACCTCCGCTACGTAGCGTGCGTATTCCCTGGTCAGGCCCCCGGATTCCGTGTGATACTGGTCCCAACATGCCGAGGAGAGGGGGCGGCATGATGCGATTCCGTGGTCTGCTGGTCGTGGTGGCACTGGCACTGGGGCTGTCGAGTTGTGCCTGGCTGGCACGGTCATCGGTATCGGGCGATCAGCCGGCCGTGGAGGGCAATGGCGCGAGCACCCGGCCGTCGCTGTCGCAAGGCGGCCGGTTCGTCGCCTTCCAATCGGTCGCCACCAACCTCGTGCCCAGCGACACCAATGCGGTGAGCGACGTCTTCGTCCGGGACAACGTCGCACGGACCACCGAGCGGGTCAGCGTGGCGAACGACGGGACGCAAGGCAACGGTCCGAGCTTGGCCCCGGCGATAAGTGACGACGGGCGCTTCGTCGCCTTCGAGACCGATGCTTGAACCTCATCCCCGGAGACACCGATGACGGCGTCCCGTTTGGTGCAACCTGCTGTGTTCCCTTGGGCCCGTACGTACGCGACTTGGCCGCCTCGACGACCACCCTCATGCCCGCGACGCCCGGTGGCAGTTTCGCCATCGGTGGGGCGAGCCTTTCCGACGACGGAACGCGGATCGCATACGGGCAGCACGGCCCGCCCGACGCATTGGGCAATGCCACCTACGGCGTGGTCGTCGCCGACACTGCCGGCGCCTCGGTCGTGGCGACCGTCAGCGGCGGAATGCTCTCGCACCAAGGACAGAGCTCGTTCGACGTCGCTTTGTCGGACGACGGGACCACGGCCGGGTTCCTGTTCGTCAACTTCCAGATCGGCACGCTCCACCGCTTCGAGCTGGACCAGCCCCAACTCGTACCGATACTCGACGACCTCAGGACACCTGGGAGCCTGAGGGTGTCCGACGATGGCGGTGTCTTCGCCTTGATCGTGGAGTCCGACTTTGTGGTCACCGACGCCGCGGGTTCTCCGCCTCGGACCGTCAGCGCCGACACGGTCGGCAACCCGGCCACCGGCGTCGATCGGCTGGTGGCCGACCTGTCAGGTGACGGCCGCTTCGTCGCCTTCACGTCCACCGATCCCGACCTGACACCCAACGACACCAACAACGTCGCCGACATCTTCACCCGCGCCACTACTCAATCCCCAACCACCCCCACCTGAGCGGTTCACGGCCAGAGCTCGGCCGCCGCGAACTCGCGTGCGCAGCCACCGCCGTGCCCAGCCAACGCCCGGTCGCCCCGGCGGGGCCGACCATCCCCACAGAGGACCAACTCCAGGGCCAATTTCTGCGAATCCAATGCAACCAATTCGTTCCGATATACGTTGGTCGCGATGGATTTCCACGTCAGCCTGGTCAATGGCAAGGATCTGGCGGGGGAAATCTACCGGCAGCTTCGCGGCGCCATCGTCGACGGCCGGCTCCGGCCCGGCGACCCCCTGCCGCCCACTCGGGAGCTCGCCCGCCGCCTGAGCGTGTCACGCACCACCGTCATCGTGGCCTACGACCGGCTCAACGGTGAGGGGTTCGTGCTCTCCCGGGTCGGTGCCGGCACGTTCGTCAGCCAGGACGTCCTCCGGCCTGAGGGCAGCCAGCGCCGATCCGATGGCGCGCTGCGGCCCCGACCCGTCTGGGACAGCATCCCGCTCGCCACCGCGTTCGACGCGCCGGCCGACTTCGACTTCCGCACAGGAATCTCTGACTCGGCTCTGTTCCCCTATGAGACGTGGCGGCGGCTGATGGGCCACCAGCTGCGGGCATCGGCCGTTGGACGCGGCCACTACGGCGACGCGGCCGGCCTCCCAGCGCTGCGTGCCGCGATCGCCCGGCACATCGGTACCGCCCGCGGCATCACCGTCGCCGACGACGACGTCACCGTGACCAACGGCAGCCAGCAGGCTCTGGATCTGGTGGCACGTGTGCTGCTGTCACCTGGTGACCGAGTGGCCGTCGAGGATCCCGGCTACGCGCCGCCCTGTCTGCTCTTCAAGTCGCTGGGCCTCAAGGTGAACGGAGTGCCGGTGGACGACCAGGGGCTGATCGTCGAGGCCCTGCCACCCCAGGCCCGCCTGGTGTACGTCACGCCGTCGCACCAGTACCCGCTGGGGGTCTCGATGTCGCTGCCACGCCGTCTGGCCCTGCTGGCCTGGGCCCAGCGCCACAACGCTGCGATCATCGAGGACGACTACGACAGCGAGTTCCGCTTCGGCGGCCGACCGATCGAACCGCTGCAAACCCTCGACACGAGCGGTCAGGTCATCTACGTGGGGTCGTTCTCCAAGACCATGCTGCCGACGCTGCGGCTCGGCTTCGTCGTGACCCCGGCCCCGCTGCGCCGGGCCACGCACTCCGCCAGGTACGTGACCGATTGGCATACGGCGCTGCCGACCCAGGCTGCGTTGGCCCGGTTCATCGACGAGGGCCTCCTGGCGCGGCACATCCGCAAGATGCGGGCTGTCTACCAGGTGAGGCACGAACGCATAGTGAACGCGCTGACCGGTCAGTTCGCTCCCTACCTGAAGGTCATCCCTTCGGCCGCGGGTTTGCACGTCAGCGCGGCCGCGCCTCTGGCCTCACCAGCCGAGATCGCCTCCGTCGTGCAGCGCGCCCTGGCCGACGGGGTGGCGGTCCAGGCACTGTCCACGTTTCGGGTCGACCAGCCCGCCCGAGCCGGGCTCGTCCTGGGCTACGGCGGAATCGACACTGCCCACATCGACGAGGGCCTGCGCCGACTGCGCCGCGCCTTCGACGACACCTGACCGTGGATGACGGCACTACCGGCACGCCAAGCGTCGATGTACTGCTCTTCAGTACACCCCGGCTTGACGCGGGCTTCGAAGACGAAGCGGAAGGTCATCCCCCGATTGTGGTCGTGTCAGATGGTCTCGGGAACGACGGGCGCTTTCGTACGAGCAAGCTTGCAGATGTCGTCGTGGAGTCGGCCGTTGGAGAACACCGCAGTCCCGGTGTCAAGGCGCCGGCCGCCCCACAAGTCGCTGAAGCGGCCACCGGCCTCCTCGACAAGCACCACGAACGACGCATGATCCCATGGGCCGCCCCAGAGGTGGATCGACGCGTCGATCGCTCCGTCAGCCACGAGCAGCGCACCATGACCTCCCGGGTCACACGGTCCCAGAACATCGACGACGTGACGCCCGGAGGCAGCACGCCAACCATCCAGACGCCCCGGTTTGGGCAGCACCGATACCCGCGCATGCTCGAGTG
>DASXTK010000109.1:0-11420 GCA_036505485.1 Acidimicrobiales bacterium | reverse complement strand
GAGCTGGTCTTCTCCCTGGCTACCGAGAGCCTGCTCGGCATCGAAGAGGACATCCCGCCCCGGGGCCAGTGGATCCGGATACTGCTGACCGAGCTCAACCGCATCTCCTCGCACCTGCTGTTCCTGGCCACCAACGGCATGGACATCGGTGCGGTGTCGATGATGATCTTCGGTTGGCGGGAGCGGGAGGAGACCCTCCGGCTGCTGGAGATGATCACCGGCCTGCGGATGAACCACAACTACATCCGCCCTGGTGGTGTGGCCGCCGACCTCCCCGACGGCTGGCGCGATGCGGTGCTGCGGGTCATGGACCTCATCCCGCCCCGGTTGGAGGAGTACGACATCCTCATGACCGGCCAGCCCATCTGGCGGGAGCGGCTGCAGGGCGTGGGTGTGCTGACCCCGGAGGAAGCGATCGCGCTGGGGACGACCGGGCCGATCCTGCGCTCGACCGGCGTCGAGTGGGACCTGCGCCGCGACATCCCGTACCTGTACTACGACCAGCTCGACTTCGACGTGGTCGTGGGCAGCTACGGCGACTGCTTCGACCGTTACGCCATCCGCCTCGCCGAGGTCCGGGAGTCCATCGGGCTGGTCCACCAGATCCTCGATCGCATGCCGCCGGGCGACTACCGCATCCAGGATCGCAAGGTCACCCCGCCGCCCCGGGCCCGCATCGACGAGTCGATGGAGGCCCTCATCCACCACTTCAAGATCTTCACCGAGGGGTTCAAGGTGCCGTCCGGCGAGGTCTACCGGGCGATCGAGAGCCCCCGCGGCGAGCTGGGCTGCTACATGGTCAGCGATGGCGGAGCCCACCCGTACCGGATGCACATCCGCGGCCCATCCTTCGTGAACCTGCAGACTCTGCCTCACATGCTGCGCGGCGGTTTGATCGCTGACGGTGTCGCGGTCATATCCTCCGCCGATCCGATCATGGGGGAAGTCGACAGGTGAGTCGGCTCACGACTGAGAACGCCAACCTGGCCCGAGAGATCATCGATCGCTACCCGGTGCCGCGCTCCGCGCTGATCCCGCTGCTCCACCTGGCCCAGGAGCAGGACGGCTATGTCAGCGACGACGCCATGACCCACATCGCCGAGCTGCTCGACATCACCCCGGCCGAGGTCCTCGGCACGTGCTCGTTCTACGAGATGTTCAAGCGCGAGCCCGTCGGTGAGTACCTCATCAACGTCTGCACCAACATCTCCTGCCTGCTCTGCGGGGGCGAGGAGCTGCTCGAGCACCTGGAGGAGCGGCTGGGGATCAAGGCCGGCAGCACCACGGCCGACGGCAAGTTCACCCTCGAGGACGTGGAGTGCATCGCCGCCTGCACCGAGGCCCCGTGCCTGCAGGTCAACTACCGCTACTTCCACAAGATCACCAACGACCAGGTCGATCGGCTGGTGACGGATCTGGAGGCCGGGCGCCTGGCCCACGAGGTGCCCAAGCACGGCACCCTGGCCCGAGTCCGCCAGCAGGTGGCCGCCGACCGTCGGGCCCGGGTGGCCCATCCCGACCAGAACATCGAGCCGGTGTGGCTGGCCCGGAACGAGCGGGCGGAACGGTCCTCGTGAGCGATCGGGAGATCCCCAAGATCGTCAGCTCGCGCTGGGACGTCGAGGACGGCTTCACCCTCGAGCGCTACGAGTCGACCGGCGGCTACGCGGCGCTGCGCAAGGCCATCGAGGACATGACGCCGGGCCAGGTCCACGAGGAGGTGAAGGCGGCCAGCCTGCTGGGACGGGGTGGCGCCGGCTTCCCCGCCGGGATCAAGTGGGGCTTCTGCCCGCCCGGGGTCTATCCCCGGTACCTGGTGGTCAACGGCGACGAGTCCGAGCCCGGCACCTACAAGGATCGGCTGTTGATGGAGCGCGACCCCCATCAGCTGATCGAGGGGGTGCTGCTGGCGTGCTACGCCATCGGCTGCAGCCAGGCTTTCCTCTACGTGCGGGGCGAGATGGCCCTGGCCCAGGAACGGCTGGCCAGCGCCCTCAACGATGCCTACGCCAAGGGCTATGTGGGTCGGAACATCCTGGGCAGCGAGTTCTCGCTGGACATCGTGCTGCACTGGGGAGCCGGCGCGTACATCGTGGGCGAGGAGACCGCCCTGATCGAATCGCTGGAAGGCAACCGGGGCATGCCCCGGCTCAAGCCGCCCTTCTTCCCCGCGGCCAAGGGGCTCTACCTCCAGCCGACCGTTGTCAACAACGTCGAGACGCTGGCCAACCTGCCGTGGATCGTGTCCAACGGCGGAGGAGCATTCGCGGCGCTGGGCGCCGAGAAGAGCACCGGCACCCGGTTGTTCGCGGTGTCCGGCCACGTCGAGAACCCCGGGGTGTTCGAGGTCGAGTTCGGGGTCACCACCTTCCGGGACCTGCTCTACGGCAAGGAGTACGGCGGGGGCATTCGCCACGGCAACGCCCTCAAGGCCTTCATCCCCGGTGGAGCCTCGGCGCCCTGGTTCTACGAGGAACACCTCGACCTGCCCTTGGAGGCCGGAGCGGTGGGCGCGGCCGGTTCCATGCTGGGCTCGGGCGCCATGGTGGTGATGGACGAGACCACCGACGCGGTCAAAGCGTGCTGGCGGGTGGTGCGGTTCTTCGCCCGGGAGTCCTGCGGCAAGTGCACCCCGTGCCGTGAGGGCATCTCGTGGCTGGAGAAGATCCTGTTGCGGATGCTCGACGGACGGGGGCGTCCGGCCGACATCGACAAGCTGATGGACATCTGCGACAACATCAGTCCCGAGATCAACTGGCCGCCCAAGCAGACCACGATCTGCCCACTCGGTCCGTCCGCGGTGTCGCCGATCGCCTCGGCTGTCTTGCGGTTCAAGGACGAGTTCGTCACCCTTTGCGGTGGCGGCGAGGTCACTGTGGCCGTGAAGGGCAAGGCGTATCTGTCGCAGCCGGAACCCGAGGCTGTGGGGGCGTCGTGACGGACACCAAGGCCGCGGACGATGCCGGCATGGAGGTCGAGGAGATCGCCCCCGAGGAGCCGCCGGGCGTCGCGATCACACTGAACGGACGCGAGATCCGAGCCAACCCAGGTGAACTGGTGATCGCGGCAGCCGAGCGGAACGGGGTCTACATCCCGCGGTTCTGTTACCACTCGCGGATGAACTCGGTGGGCATGTGCCGCATGTGCATCGTGGACATCGACACCGGGCGTGGTCCCGCTCTCCAGCCCTCCTGCATGATCGAGTGCACCGAGGGCATGAAGGTCGATACCGAGTCGGCCACGACCCAGAAGGCCCAGGAGGGCGTGCTCGAGTTCCTCTTGGTCAACCATCCGCTGGATTGTCCGGTCTGCGACAAGGGCGGCGAGTGTCCCCTGCAGGACCAGACCATGGCTTACGGTCCGGGCGAGAGCCGCTTCGTCGAGGAGAAGCGGCACTTCGAGAAGCCGATCCCGGTCAGCGATGTGGTCCTGCTGGACCGGGAGCGGTGCATCCTGTGCGACCGCTGCACCCGGTTCGCCAAGGAGGTGGCCGGCGACCCGCTGATCCACTTCATCGATCGCGGCAACGAGACCCAGGTCAACACCTTCCCCGGGCATCCCTTCGCCAGCTACTTCAGCGGCAACACCGTGCAGATCTGCCCGGTGGGAGCGCTGACCGCCACCCCCTACCGCTTCAAGGCCCGCCCCTGGGACCTGGAGGAGGTGGAGTCCACCTGCACCTCGTGCTCGGTGGGGTGCCGGGTGGTGGTGCAGACCAGCCGCAACCGCCTGCTGCGCTATCAGGGCGTCGATCTGGACCCGGTCAACTGGGGTTGGCTGTGCGACAAGGGGCGCTTCGACTTCGAGGCGGTGAACAGCGAGGAACGGCTGGCCAGCCCGCTGCTGCGGGACGAGGGTCTGCTGCTGGAACCGGCCACCTGGTCGGCCGCGCTGGCCAAGGCCACCAGCGCGCTGCGGCTCGGAATCGACCGCGGTGGCGCCGAGGGCGTGGCCGTGTTGGGCGGGTCCCGGCTCACCAACGAGGACGCGTACGCCTGGACCAAGCTGGCCAAGGGCATCATCGGCACCGACAACGTCGACTGCCAGCTGGGCGACGGTCTCCCGGCCGAGGCGGTGCTGGGCCTGCCCCGGGCCACCATCAACGAGGCCTGCCAGCCCGGCGGGGTGGTGCTGCTCGTCGGGCCGGATCCCAAGGAAGAGCTGCCGGTCCTCTACCTGCGGCTGCGGCACGCGGTCCTCAACGACGACGTCGCCCTGGTCGAGCTGGCGCCCACCGAGACCGCCACCACCCACCTGGCCACCCATTCGCTGCGGCACCGCACGGGTGAGGTCTTCGCCCTGGTGGAGGCGTTGATCAGCGGGGAGGCGCCCACTGAAGTGGCGGGCGTACGGGCCGACCAGATCGAGGATGTGGCCCGGCTCCTCACCGAACGGCCGCTGACCGTGATCCTGGGTCGGGCCAACCTGGCCGAGACCGCCATCCCCACCGCCGCCGCGGCCAAGCTGATCCACCAGGCCCGGCCCGAGGTGAAGTTCCTCTCGGCATTGCGCCGGGCCAACGTCCACGGCGCGCTGGACATGGGCATGGCCCCCGGGCTCCTGCCCGGCCGGGTGGGACTCGGCGCCGCCCGCGGCGACTACTCGGTGAAGTGGCCCCGGGTTCCCGACGGGGTCGGGCTCGACGCCACCGGCATCCTCCAGGCCGCCGCCGATGGTCGCATCGAAACGTTGTTCCTCCTCGGCGCCGATCCCCTCAACGACTTCCCCGACCGGGAGCTGGCCGAGCGGGCGCTGGCCGGGGCCCGGACGGTGATCGCCACCGATCTGTTCCTCACCGAGTCGGCGCGGCAGGCCGATGTGGTGCTGCCGGCTGCGGGCTACGCCGAGGTCGCGGGGACGACCACCAACCTCGAGGGCCGGGTCACCACCGTGGCCCAGGCGGTGACCCCACCGGGGACAGCCCAGTCCGACTGGGTGATCGCCGCCGAACTGGCCCGGCGCATGGGTTACGACCTGGGGCTGGAATCGCCTCGCCAGGCCTGGCAGGAGCTGGCCGAGGTGGTGCCTGCCTTCGGCCAGATCGGCGTCGACCTCATCGCCAACACCGCCGGCGACGACGGTGTACTGGTCAAGATCTCCGGCCTCACCGAAGCGGCCGCGCCGCCGACGGACGCCGCTGCGCACCAGGACGACTCCGACGCCTCGGTAGTCGGTGCCACCGTTCCGCCGGCCCAGGCCGCGGTCCAGCTGCCGGTGTGGACGATCGTCGAGCCGCATCAGGCCGATGCCTACAGCTTCCGGCTGGTGGCCAACCGCAAGCTCTACGACCAGGGCACTTTGGTCCGCCACAGCTCGTCGCTGGTGGGACTGTCGGAGGGCGCGGTGGTCCGCCTCAACACCTACGACTTCGAGAAGCTGGGGCTCAAGCCGGGCGACGAGGCCCGCTTGACCTCGGCCCGGGGTCAGGTCCTGGTGCCGGTCCGACCGTCGGACGGCGTGCCCCGGGGGGTGGCCCTACTGCACTTCAACCAGAGCGGCGGCCGAGCCAACGCTTTGGTCGACATCAACGGCGTGGTCACCGATGTCCGGGTGGAGCGTCCGTGATGTTCGCCCTCGACCCGCTCCTCCTCGACGGCATCGGCTGGGCCGAGGTCGGCATCGTCGTAGTGAAGACGGTGTTCACGTTCGCCCTGCTGCTGGTGGCGGTCATGTTCATGATCTGGTTCGAGCGCAAGCTCATCTCGGACATGCAGAACCGCGTCGGTCCCAACAAGGCCGGACCGTGGGGCCTGCTGCAGACCCTGGCCGACGGGATCAAGCTGTTCTTCAAGGAGGATCTGATCCCGGATCGCAGCGATCGCAAGGTGTTCATGCTGGCGCCCTACCTGTCGCTGGTCCCGGCCTTCGTCACCTTCTCGGTCATCCCCATCGGCGGCGGCTTCGACGGTGATCACCAAGGGGTGTTGAAGCTCTTCGGCAAGGACACCTATCTCCAGCTGGCCGACCCACCCATCGGCGTGCTGCTGATCCTGGCCATGTCGTCGGTCGCGGTCTACGGGATCATGCTCGCCGGCTGGTCCTCGGGCTCGAAGTACCCGCTGCTGGGATCGGTCCGGGCGTCGGCCCAGATGGTGTCCTACGAGGCCGCGCTGGGCTTGGCCGTGGTCGCAGTGGTGCTGCTGTCGGGCTCGCTGTCCACCCACGACATCGTGACCCAGCAGGCCGGCGACGGCTACAACCTGTTCGGCGGGTTCTCCCTGCCGCGCTGGAACCTGATCGTCACCGGCATCGTGCCGTTCGCCATCTTCCTCATCGCCGGCACCGCCGAGCTGAACCGGCCCCCGTTCGACCTGGTCGAAGCCGAACAGGAACTGGTCGGAGGGTTCAACACCGAGTACTCGTCGATCCGCTTCGCCTTCTTCTACCTGGCCGAGTTCATGAACACGGTCACCATGTCGGCCATCATCGTCACGCTGTTCCTGGGGGGACCGGCCGGTCCCACCCTTGCCGGTCCGGCCTGGCTCTGGGGCGTGTTCTGGTTCGTGCTCAAGCTGTTCCTGTTCCTGTTCACCTTCGTGTGGATGCGAGCCACGCTGCCCCGGTTCCGCTACGACCAGCTGATGAACCTGGGCTGGAAGGTGCTGATCCCGCTGGCCTTGGCCTGGCTGCTGTTGCTGGCCGCCATCAACATCGGCCGCGACGAGAACTGGAACGCGGGCATAGTGGTCGGCGTCTCGTTCGGGGTGCTGGTGGCCGGGTGGCTGGCTTTGAGCGCGGCGCTCAAGATGGGCCAGGCTCGGCGAGCCGAGGCCGACATGTTCGAGGCCGGTATGCCTGAGGTGACGCGCTGATGGGTTATCTCGATGGGTTCTGGGTCACGTTCCACAAGCTGTTCGAGAAGCGACTCACCCGCGACTACCAGAAGAACAAGGGCGGCAAGCGGGACAAGCCGGTGCGGTTGCACGGCCGGCATGTGCTCAACCGCTACGAGGACGGCATGGAGAAGTGCATCGGCTGCGAACTGTGCGCCGGTGTCTGTCCCGCCCGCTGCATCTACGTCCGAGGCGCCGACAACCCGCCCGAGGTGCCGGTGGCTCCGGGCGAGCGCTACGGCTACGTCTACGAGATCAACTACCTGCGCTGCATCCACTGCGATCTGTGCGTAGAGGCCTGTCCCACCGAGGCCATCACCGAGTCGAAGCTGTTCGAGTTCAGCTTCACCAACCGTCAGGACGCCATCTACACCAAGGCTGAGCTGGTCGTCGGCGACGATGGCCGCCCCCGTCAGCTCCCCTGGGAGGACTGGACCGACATCGCCGAGGTCGAGCCCAACACCTCGGCCTGGATGCGGGCCACAGCGTCATCGGGCGCGGCCGAGTTCGAGGGTCTCGTGGCCTGGGCCGGCGAGCTCGGTTATGGAACTCGCCCACCGGAACAAGGCCAGAAGGGTGACAGAAGCACCGATCGGTCTGCCGCCTCCGAAGACCAGCAGTCTGAGCAGTCGCGTTTGGCACGTGCCGGCGACGCCGAAGGCTTGGAGCCCGGCAAATGACAGTTGAGCTCTTCGTCTTCGTTTTCGCTGCTGCTGCGTGTCTCGCCGGTGCCATCGGGGTGATCGTCAGCCGCAACCCGGTGCATGCGGCTTTGTCGCTGGTCGGGACGCTGTTCGGGATCGCCGTGCTGTTCCTGGCCCAGGACGCCAACTTCCTGGCCGCGGTCCAGGTGATCGTCTACGCCGGCGCCATCGTGGTGCTGTTCCTGTTCGTGATCATGTTCCTGGGCGTCGATCAGGTGGAGAACCTGCGGATCGAACCCCTCGGGGCCGGTCAGCGGATCGCCGCCGTGGTCCTCGGAACCGGCATCGTGGCCCTGGTGGTCATGGCGCTGTGGAGCACCGACTGGGAGGCCACCGGTAGGCACAGCGCCTACCAGGCATTGGCGAAGGAAGGCCAGCCCGACATCAACGTGCTGGGCGAGGCCCTGTTCACCCGCTACGTGTTCGCCTTCGAGCTCACCTCGGTGCTGCTGGTGATCGCGGTGCTCGGTGCCGTGGTCCTGGCTCGCCGGTCGGCTCGCATCGATGAGATCATCGACCCGGGCCAGGCGGAGCGCGAGCGGGAGATCGGCGAGCGGATCGTCCAGGCCGAGGTCCGCGCCGGCGTGGAGCCAGACGGCCAGGAGGCCGATCTGGTCGCGGCGGCCGAGGACGAGGCCCGCGAGACCGAGGAGGTCAAAGCGTGATCGTCGCCGACCTCTATGTGACCCCGGCCTGGTATCTCGTGCTAGGCGCGGTGATCTTCGGGCTCGGTGCCATCGGGCTGTTGGTGCGCCGCAATCCGTTGGTGATGTTCATGTGTGTCGAGCTGATGCTGAACGCGGTCACGCTGACCTTCGTGACCTTCTCGCGGATGCTCAACGACGTCGGTGGCCAGGCCACCGTGGTGTTCGTGCTGGTGGTTGCCGCGGCCGAGGTCGTGGTGGGTCTGGGGATCATCGTGGCCCTGCTGCGCAAGCGGCCGGAGGCCACCGCGGACGACCTGGCTTTGCTCGAGGGCTAAAGGGAGAACCGACACAGTGGTCGAACTCGTCTGGCTCATCCCTGCGTTCCCGTTGGCGGGATTCCTGGTGTTGTTGCTGGGCGGACGTCGTCTGGGCGAGCCGCTGGCCGGATGGGTCGCCACCCTGGCCTGCGCCGGGAGCTTCGTCGCCACCGTCATCGTCTACTTCGGGCTGTTGGGCAAGGCGGCGGAGGACCGCCAGTTCGTCCAGACCCTGTTCGAGTGGCTGCCGTCGGGCGGCCTGACCGTCGACCTGGGCTTCCTGGCCGATCCGCTGTCGATCACGATGGCCCTGTTCGTCACTGGCGTGGGGACGCTGATCCACCTCTACTCGATCGGCTACATGCATGGTGACGCCGCGTTCCCCCGGTTCTTCGTCTACATGAACCTCTTCGTGTTCTCGATGCTCATGCTGGTGTTGGGCAGCAACCTGCTCGTCACCTTCCTGGGCTGGGAAGGCGTGGGGGCCTGCAGCTACTGGCTGATCTCGTTCTGGTTCACCAACGAGGCCAACGCCTCGGCCGGCAAGAAGGCGTTCGTCACCAACCGGGTCGGGGACTGGGGCTTCATGCTGGCCATGTTCCTGGCCTTCGCCTCGGTCGGGAGCATCAACTACGCGAACATCTTCGCCGGCGCGCAGAGCGGGCAGATGGCCGCGGTCACCGCGACCGGCATCGGCCTGCTGCTGTTCGTCGGAGCCGTCGGCAAGTCGGCCCAGATCCCGCTGTACCTGTGGCTTCCCGACGCCATGGCCGGCCCCACTCCGGTCTCCGCACTGATCCACGCGGCCACCATGGTGACCGCAGGCGTGTTCCTCATGACCCGGGTCAACCCGATCCTGGCCGCGGGATACGACTGGGTGCCGACCCTCATCGCCTGGGTCGGGGTCATCACCGCCCTGATCGCAGCCACCATCGCGGTGGCCCAGAACGACATCAAGAAGGTGCTGGCCTACTCGACCATCAGCCAGCTCGGCTACATGTTCCTGGCCGTGGGTGTGGGCGCCTACGTGGCCGCCATCTTCCACATGGTCACCCACGCCTTCTTCAAGGCGCTGCTGTTCCTGGGCTCCGGCTCGGTGATCCACGGGATGAACGACGAGCAGGACATGCGGCGCATGGGTGGGCTGCGCAAGTTCATGCCGATCACCGCGGTGACCTTCATCGTCGGCTGGCTGGCCATCGCCGGGGTGCCGCCGTTCGCCGGCTTCTGGTCCAAGGACGACATCCTGCTGGCCGCCTTCGACGAGAACCCGGCGCTGTGGGTGATCGGCCTGGCCACCGCCCTGCTGACCGCCTTCTACATGAGCCGCCAGGTGTTCATGGTGTTCTTCGGTGAGCCGCGCTGGACCGAGGATGCGGAGCCGGCGGAGGCCGAGGCGGCGCCCGTCCACAACGAGATCCATCCCCACGAATCGCCCTGGTTGATGACCACGCCGCTGGTGGTCCTGGCCGGTCTGGCCTTCGTGGGCGGTGGGCTGAACCTGCCGTTCACCGACGAGGGCAAGTTCCTGGAGAGCTGGCTCGACCCGGTGATGGGGGCCAACGAGCTCGACATCACCGTCGACTCCGGGGTCAAGGTCGGCTTGGCCGTCGTAGCCGTCGCCTTCGGCCTGCTCGGGATCGTGGTCGCAGCGTCGATCTACCTGTGGCGCCGGCTCAAGCCGGTCGAGCCCAAGGTCCTGGCCCACGCCTGGTATTACGACGAGACCGTCACCGCCTTCGTCGGCGGACCCGGCCGCAAGGGCTTCGAGGCGGTGGCCGCGTTCGACCGGGTGGTCATCGACGGTGCGGTCAACGGCGTCGGCGCCGCGGTGCGGAGCCTCGGCCGGCTGATCCGAGTGGCGCAATCCGGCTTTGTGCGCAGCTACGCCCTGGGCATGACCGCCGGAGTGGTCATAGTGCTCGCCTACTTCCTCACGAGGCTGTCGTTCTGATGAGTGCCGTGACCCTGGCCAGCGAGACCGCTCCGAACTTCCAGATCCTGTCCGCCCTGGTGGCGGTGCCCGCGGTGGGTGCGCTGGCTGTGGCCCTGATCCCCAAGGGACGGACCGAGCTGCATCGCCTGGTGGCGCTGGTGTTCTCCGTCGGGGCGGGAGCGTTGACCGCCTATCTGCTAGCCGCCTTCGACAAGGCCGATCCCGGCTACCAGTTCGTGGTCGACAAGACCTGGATCTCGGACTTCGGGATCTCCTGGCATCTCGGTGTCGACGGCATCTCGCTCTTCCTGGTGGTGCTGACCGGGATCCTGTTCCCGATCGCCATGCTCGGCGCCGATCCCCACCACGACCACAAGGCCTATTACGCCTGGCTGCTGATCCTGGAGGCCGGGTGCCTGGGCGTGTTCATCGCCCTCGATCTCTTCGTCTTCTTCGTCTTCTTCGAGATCGTGTTGGTGCCGATGTACTTCCTCATCGGCGGCTGGGGCTATTCCAACCGGGTCTACGCCGCAGTGAAGTTCTTCCTGTTCACCATGTTCGGCTCTGCGCTGATGCTGGTCGGGATCGTGGCCCTGGCGTTCCTGCATCGCGACGGGGTCGAACGGCAGCAGACCGCCGACCGGGAAACGCAGATCGAGGATCTGGCCACCGAGGGGCAGGCCCTGCAGGACGAGCAGCAGGCGAACCCGGATTCGTTCAGCACGGCCGACCAACGTCGGCTCGACCAGATCTCCAGCGACTACCAGGAGCTGACGAGCGCGTCGCCCGAGCCGGTCAAGCTCAACTTCGACCTGGTCGAGATCGCCGAGTCCCGCACCGTGGTCGACGACTCGTCCAGCGCCAACCCCTTCGACTGGTCGGCGGCTCGCTGGATCTTCCTGGCCTTCGCGCTGGCGTTCGCCATCAAGGTGCCGCTGTTCCCCGTCCACACGTGGTTACCCGATGCTCATACCGAGGCGCCC
>DASXTK010000108.1:0-31634 GCA_036505485.1 Acidimicrobiales bacterium | reverse complement strand
GATCAGCGTGGTTTCTTACCACCACTGCCAGGCTCGCTCCAAATGCAGGCGGTGTGCGACATTCAGCCCGACCCCCACCCACCGTCCCGTGTCGGAGTCGGCCTGCGGCCGACATGTATTATCTGATACTCCGTCAGAACTGAAAGGGGGGAGCCCGTGGCTGCGACCACCGTGCCAGCGCTCGAGGGCTGGTTCACCACCGACGAGGAGCCGGCGTTGTTGGGGACCCGTTGCCAAGCGTGCGGGACGTTCTTCTTCCCCCGACAGTTGGACTTCTGCCGCAATCCGGCCTGCGACGGCGAGGCGCTGGACGAGGTGCGGTTGTCGCGCCAGGGCCGGGTGTGGTCCTACACCGACGCCCGATACCAGCCGCCGCCGCCGTACATCCCCCGCACCGATCCGTACGAGCCGTTCGCCCTGGCTGCGGTGGAGCTGGAGACCGAGGGGATGGTGGTCCTCGGGCAGGTGGCCGAGGGCTTCGGGGTGGACGACCTCACGGTCGGAGCCCCGGTCGAGCTGGTGGTCGAGCCGCTCTACACCGAGGGGGACACGACGTACACGACGTGGAAGTGGAAGCCGGTATGAGCGCTGACCGCAACGGAGTGATCGTCGCTGGGGTGGGCATGCATCCTTGGGGCAAGTGGGGCCGCAGCTTCGTGTCCTATGGCGTGGTCGCAGCCCGGGCCGCCCTGGCCGACGCCGGTGTGGCCTGGACGGATGTGCAGCTGTGTGTGGGCGGCGAGACCGTGCGCAACGGCTATCCGGGCTACGTGGCCGGTGCGACCTTCGCCCAGGCCATGGGATGGAACGGCGCCCGCATCGCCACCAGCTACGCCGCCTGCGCCAGCGGAGCCCAGGCGCTGGACGTGGCCCGGGCCCGGATCCTCGCCGGGCTGTGTGACGTGGCGCTGGTGGTGGGGGCCGACACCACGCCCAAGGGATTCCTGGCGCCCAACGCTGGAGACCGTCCCGACGACGCCGACTGGCTGCGGTTCCGGCTGCTCGGGGCCACCAACCCGGCGTACTTCGGGCTGTACGCCCGGCGCCGGATCGACATGCATGGCGCCACGGTCGAGGACTTCGCCAAGGTGAAGGTCAAGAACTCCCAGCACGGGCTGGCCAACCCGAACGCCCGCTACCGCAAGGCGGTCAGCGTGGACGACGTGCTCGGTTCGGCAGTGGTGGCCGATCCGCTCCACCTGCTGGACATCTGCGCCACCTCCGACGGCGCGGCCGCGGTGGTGCTGACCTCGGCCCACTACGCCCAGCGCAACAACCTGCCCAACGCCGGCGTGAAGCTGCGGGCCGTGGCCACGGTGTCGCCGACGTTCCCCAAGACCGTGGTCGACCTGCCGGACATCGCCACCGACTCCACCGTGGCCGTCGCCCCGCCCGAGGTCGGGTTCCGGGGCGCCATCGCCGCAGCCGCCTACGAGGAGGCCGGGGTCGGACCCGACGACCTGTCGCTGGCCGAGGTCTACGACCTGTCGACCGCGCTCGAGCTCGACTGGTACGAGGACATCGGCCTGTGCAAGGTCGGAGAGGCCGAGAGGCTGATCCGGGACGGGGACACCACGATCGGCGGACGCATCCCGGTCAACCCGTCGGGCGGACTGGCCTGCTTCGGCGAGGCCGTCCCGGCCCAGGCGTTGGCCCAGGTGTGCGAGGTGGCGTGGCAGCTCCGAGGCCAAGCCGGCGACCGCCAGGTCGAAGGCGCCCGCGTCGGCCTAACTGCCAACCAAGGCCTCTTCGGCCACGGCTCCGCCGCCATCCTCAGCCTCTAGTGCGCCCCCGCACGAGTGACGTGCGTGGATCGGCGAGTCAGGGGCGTCGCTCGGTGTGCCGCGGCGACGCAGGAACCCACCAGCGGTTTCAATGTCGGCGCGGTGCAGCGAGCGGCGTCTTCCGCAGGCTGGCGGCAGAGACCAAGCGGAGGCATGTGCGCCTCACTTGTGCGGGGGTGCACTAGGACCAGGGTTCAGCCCGGCGGGGTCCACACGAGCCCGTTGCCGGGATCGACCGGCGCTGGGCAGCCGGCGATGTCGTCACAGGCATCGCCCCCGAACACGTACACCAATCCGCCGTGGGCGACAGCGATCGGGGACGCCCGGGGAGGTCCGGGGTCGGGGAGGGTGTCGTGCCAGGTCAGGTCCCGCAGGTCGAGCCAGCGCCCGCCGACGGTCACGATGTGGCCCACCACCACCGGCCCGAGCCAGGACTGACCCGGCTGGGCGGCCGACGGCGGAATCAGCGTGGAGTTGTTCGTGTTGGGGTCGACCTCCCCGGAGGAATCGAAGGCGATCCCTCGGCCGCTGCGATCGAGGACGAGCAGGTGGTCACCGGTCCACACCACGCCGGACGGGTCGGTCTCAGGACCGTCCACGGCGATGCCCACCGCGGAGCCCCAGCTGGCGGCGCCGTCGTCTAGTCGGAGCCGGTCGACGGCCACGGGCAGGGCGTCGCTGATCGAGGCCACGAGGACCTCCCTGTCGGTCCAGACCGCAGCGACCCGCCGGGGGATCTGTTGCGCGGTCATCTGCGAGCCCAGCGGCGAGGGGGGCAGCGACCGCCAGACGCCGGACTCTGGGTCCAGCGCGACCGTGTCCGTGGTCTCGCCGTTCGGAGGCTGGCCCTCGATGCCGCCGAGCACCCACTCCTTGCCGGTCCATGCCGTTCCGGTCGTGGCTTTCCGGGCGGCGACGCCGGCGGTGGGGAGCATCCGCCACGTGTCGGTCTCCGGGTCGTAGGCCGCCCCGTCGGTTGCTGTGCCGGTGGTCGTCTCGCCTCCCCAGACCAACATCTCCCGCCCGGTCCACGTTGAGACCGGGCCCGAGCGGGTTGTGAGCGGCGACGGGGTGATGGGCCGCCAGGTTCGGTCGGCGAACGAGAAGGCCGCTCCCGAGTCGACCCCGAGCACGATGAGCTCGGTGTCGGTGGCTACATAGGTCACAGAGTCGGCGGTGAACGGCCCGATCGGCGGGGGAGGAAGGGTTTCCCAGAGCTCCGGCTCGACGGTCTGGTCGGACCCGGTCCTGACCGGGGCGTGGTGCTCGTCGCGGCGAAGGATCACGACCGTGGCGGCAGCTCCGACGACCAAGACGGCCGCGGCAGCGGCGAGCAGCGCGGTCCGGGACCGGCGGGGATCCTTCGTCCCAGGTCCGTGCTCCGGGACCGCTGCTTCGGCGGCGTCGGCGTAGCGATGGAGCTGGGTCATGACGTCAAGCATTGGTCTCCACCTCCAAGCGGGCTCGTAGGCGGACGAGGGCTCGGGTGACGTGGGTGCCGACGGCGGAGATGCTGATGTCCATGGCTTCAGCCACCTCTCGGTAGCGCCAGCCGCAGGCGTGGACCAGCCACACCGCGGTCCGTTGGGTCTCGGGTAGGTCGAGCAGCGCCGGAATCAGTCCCGGCTCGACTTCGGTGACCCCGAGGCCCTCAGGTGCAGGCAATCCCACCGGCTTGGGCGATCGGGTGCGGGACTGGCCGACCCGGTACAGGTAGCCCACCGGGTTCTCCATGACGCGCACCCGCTCCCAATGCTCCCAGGCGTAGGCCAGTGCCTCGGCGGTGGCGTCGGCCGCTCCGTCTATGCCCCGGATGGCGATGAAGGCGCGCCGCAACCGAAGGCGGGCATCCGCCACGAAATGCTCGAAATCGGTTGCCGGCGCAGCCATCTAGGCCTTGAGACCATCGAGTCGGGACAACGCGCAACAAGTCATCTGTTGTGTCGGCGGGAGTGTGGTGGCGCGCCTACTATGAGCGCGCCGGTGGCGCGCGGCGTGCACATCGAGTAATCGTTACCGGCAGTTACTTGCTGTCGAACAGACGGCGAGCGGGGCGTACTGGGGGTAGGTGTAGATGTCAACGGCTTCAACAGGTTTGCGTCCTCGTCCAGCCACCTACGCGGGGCTGTTCACTGTCACGCTCTCGACGTTGGCGTACGAGATCGTCCTCACCCGCATCTTCAGCGTGACGATGTGGTACCACTTCGCCTTCGTCGCCATCTCGGTGGCGCTGTTCGGGACGACGGCGGGCGCCCTGCTGGTCCATCTCAAGCCGGGATGGTTCACCGAGGACAAGGTGAAGCGGCAGATGTGGCGCTTCTCGCTGGCCTACTCGGTGTGGGTCGCCTTCGCCTTCGCCGTGCAGCTGTCGATCAACTTCCGGGTCGAGGCCAACGCCGGCGCCATGGCTTCGGTGATGATGACCTGCCTCGTGATCTCGGTGCCGTTCGTGTGTGCCGGCGTGGTCGTCTGTCTGGCGCTCACCCGGTTCGGGGACCGGGTCAACCGGCTCTACGCTGCCGACCTCATCGGCGCTGGGCTCGGCTGCGGGTTCCTGATCGTGGCGTTCAAGTTCTTCGACGGCCCGAGCCTGGTGGTCCTCATCGCCGCCGTTGCCGCGGTCGGCGCCTTCCTCTTCGCCCTCGACGCCAAGGAACGCAAGGGCATGGCCCTCGCCGGACTGGCCGCGTTGGTGTTGCTCGCCGGGGCGTTCGGCAACGATGCGCTGCACTCCCGCGGCCGGCCGTTCCTCAAGATCCTCTACACCAAGGAGCAGCGGGACGACACCAAGCACGTCGAGGACCGCTGGAACCCGTTCTCCCGGGTGACGCTCGACGGCGATCCCAACATCTTCAGGCCGCCCTTCGGCAACGGTCTCAGCCCCGAGTGCCCGGCCGAGGACCTGTCGGTGCGCCAGCTGAACATGGTGATCGACAGCACCGCGGGCACGGTGATGACCGGCTACACCGGCGACGAGAAGGAAACCAACTTCCTCCGCTGCGACATCTCCAACCTCGTGTACCACGCCAAGGAGGGCGACAACTTCGACCGCGCTGCGGTGATCGGGGTCGGTGGCGGTCGTGACGTGCTGTCGGCGCTGGAGTTCAACGTCGGCAAGGTCACCGGCATCGAGATCAACCCGACGTTCCTCGATCTGCTCAAGCACAAGTACGCCGATTTCAGCGGCCACCTCTACGACAATCCCCACGTCGGCTTCGCCAACGACGAGGGCCGGGCCTGGATCACCCGATCGGGCGAGGACTTCGACTCCATCCAGATCTCGCTGATCGACACCTGGGCTGCGACCGCGGCCGGAGCCTTCGCCCTCAGCGAGAACTCGCTGTACACCACCGACGCCTGGGACGCGTTCCTCGACCACCTGCAGCCGGGCGGCATCCTGTCGGTGTCGCGCTGGTACGCGGCGGAGAACCCCCAGCCGCTGGAGATGCTGCGTACCACCGCCATCGCCTCGCAGGTGCTGACCGACCGGGGCATCGAGAACCCGCGGGACCACATCCTCATCTACGAAGGCCCGCCGTCCAACCAGTACGGGTTCACCGTCGGCACCATCCTGGTCAGCGAGAAGCCGTTCAGCGGCGAGGTCCTCGACCGGGTCGAGTCCACGGTCGACAAGTACAGGTTCAACCGGATCCTGACCCCCGACGAGGCCCCGACCGAGTACCCGTTCGCCGAGCTGACCGAGCCGGGAGGTCCGGCCAAGGGCGTCGGCATGATCGAGGCCGACATCTCCCCGCCGACCGACAACCAGCCGTTCTTCTTCCAGATGGCTGACCTGGGGAACCTGATCCACGGCACGCCCGCCAACACTCAGGTGTTCAAGCCGGTGGTCGTGCTGGCCTCGCTGGCCGCCGCGGTGCTCCTGCTGGCGCTGATCTGCATCGGCGGCCCCCTGATCCAGATCGGACGGCGGACCACCCACAAGGGGCGGGTGCCGTATTACTTGTACTTCTGCGGGATCGGACTCGGGTTCCTCATGGTGGAGGTGTCCCAGCTCATGCGGCTCAGTGTGTTCCTGGGGCATCCGACGTACTCGCTCGCGGTGGTGCTGTTCACGGTGCTGATCTTCAGCGGCATCGGCAGCATGCTGGTGGAGAAGCTCGTCAACCTCGACAACCCCAGTTCGCTGCTCCGGCCCATCTACGGCTTGCTGGGCCTGGCCGTCATCTTCGGGTACGTCACACCGAGGATCATCGACGCGATGTCCGACGAGACCACGCCCATCCGCATCGCGGTGGCGGTCGGGATCATGGCGCCTCTGGGGCTCCTGATGGGCATGCCCTTCTCGATCGGGATGCGCATGGCGTCGACCGACGAAGGCTCGCCCACCGCGTTCCTCTGGGGCATCAACGGCGCCATGTCGGTGGTGGCCTCGGTGTTCGCCATGGCCATTGCCCTGTTCTTCGGCATCGCCATGACGTTCATCGCCGGGTGGTTCGCCTACCTGTTGGCCGCCGGTTCGATGCTGGTGCTGGTTCGCCGCCTCCGCTCGACCACGGTGACCGCGGTCGAGTCCGACGCTGCGACAGAGGACGACGACACCACCCCCGACGAGGAACTGGTCCCCGCCGCAACGTGACTGTCTCGCTGCTTCCGGGTCAGCAGACCCGGAAGCAGCGGTCGCTCAGGTCCCCGAAGGCGTAGACCTCGTAGAGGCCGCCGTACATGTCGCGGGTCTTCTCGCTCCAGGCCAGGGCCTCGGGTGTCGAGATGCGGCGGAAGATCTGGGTGATCCCACCCTCGAAGATGCGGTACTCGGCCCAGGCGCCGGGGAAGTCCTTGACCGCCGCGACCTCGACCCACGGCACCTCGCCGCTCGCGCCGAAGCGGCGGACTCGGTTCCGGTGGGTGTGTCCGGCGAAGTAGCCCACCAGCTGGGGATGCCGGGCCAAAACCTCCACCAGCTTCTCCGAATCGTCCGGGCTGATCCCGAAGTACGCCTCGGGCCGGACGCCGGCGTCCGGGTTCCAGGGGTGGTGATGGCCGAACACCAGCACCGGACGATCGGCTTCGGCCCCCACCTGATCGAGCCAGGCCAAGCTTTCGGTCGACACCCCGCCCGAGGCCATGTGGGGGATCGCGGTGTCCAGCACCGCCAACGTCACGCCCGGCAGCGTGACCAGGAACGGCGCATCGTCGGCGAAGTCCTCGCCGTAGTAAGCGTCGTGGTTGCCGCGCACGTGGAAGAGGAGGTCTCCGAACGCCGGCTCGTACAGGTCGAGGAACTCCTGGTACTCCGCCTTGGTTCCCCGGGAGGTGAGGTCGCCCTTCACGACGACCGCATCGGGGGAGATCGCCGCCATCTCGGCCGCGGCCCCACGGTTCATCACCTGCGGGTAGGGGTCGTCGCCCGACTCGGACCGATAGATCGGACCCTCGTCGAACCCGTCGAGTACCCCGCACTCCAGCTCGCCGAAGTGGACGTCGTTGACCGTGCACACGGTGGCCAGCCGCTCGCCCAAGCGGGGCAGCGTGTGCACGTGGCGGTCCTCGAACTCGTAGCTGGTGTCGGGCTCGAGATCGGTGTACCGGCGGACATCCAGCCCGTCGTGGAACACCACCTCGTCATCGGCGACAGTCGTCAGGTCCATCACCGAGCAAACTACGCAGTCACATAGGGGATCACATGAGCAGGCCCCGGAGCAGGGTCTGCATGGCGTCCCGGGCCCGGGGGACGTCGGCGCCCTGCCGGCGCAGATCGTCCCAGGCCGACGAGGACGTGGCGTGCAACAAGGCCGTCGCCAGCGCCTCTCGCTCGGCCACCGGGGCCGCGGTCAGCTCGGGGGAGAATGTCTGCTCGACCGCCTGACGGGCCCACTGCCGGGTGCGCTCCAAGGTGGCGCTCACCTGGTCGGAGAAGGGCTCCTGGAGCTCGGCCGCTCGGCGCAGCGGCAGCAGGGCCTCCAGCAACGCAGCCCAGCGGCCGACGAACCAGCCGATGCGCTCGTCGATGGGGGTGTTGCCCGCCGGAGGCTCCCAGGCTGCGAACGCCTCGCCGACCCGGCGCTCGGTGGCGGTGGCGAGCACGGCCTCCAAGCTGTCGAAGTGAAGGTAGAGGGCTCGGCGGGACACGCCGGCTCGATCGGCGACCTGGTGCGCGGTCGGGCGGAGGTCGCCGTCGCGCTCCAGCAGGTCGATCAGGGCCTGCACGATGTGTTCGATGGTGCGATGGGAGCGGGCCATCCGACCGTCTCGAGGCGGATCGCCGACGCCCACGAAGTGGGCTGCGGAAGCTACAGAGCGGGACCGGGGGAGGTGGGTTGATGTGGTTGTTGTGGCAGGGACGAGGGAAGTGACGACATGCGAGGTTCGCACGGGTGGGGGGCTCCCTTCTTGCGCTGACAGGTGGCGAGGAGTGGACGCAAGACAGGCGACGTTGCCGGACGCGAGACGCGGCGCTGCACCAGCAACAGTTCGACACCGCTACCGATCCGGTCCTCGTGCGCTGGGGAGCTTCGAGGCGGAGTCAGCACCGGTCATGGGCGGGAGGTCTCATCGGAGCTCTCTATCCGGTACCTCCCGCCATGTGGAACAACAAACCTGTGCCTCGATCAGGGGACGGATAAACCCGCGAATCTCAGAGTCACACCATCCGCTACCCATTGTGCCAGTACCGACCGGCCTAGTGAGGCTTCGTTGCGCGGTTACTACGAATGAGTTGCGACGCGGGCGCGCTACCAGGGACGGGAGCGGCGCAGCGGCACCGGCTTGGACCACCACCGGCCCGAGAAACGCCAACGCGGGATGTCGGCGGGAGCGACCGGTGACGCCGGGCGGGGCCACACGACCTCGATCGCGGCGACGATCGCGGCCAGTTCCTCCTCGGAAGGATCGATCGCTGGGCTCACAGCGGCACGTTCCCGTGCTTGCGCTGGGGCAGCTCTTCGCGCTTGGACCGCAGCAGCTCCAGGCTGGCGATGAGCTTGATCCGGGTGTCGGCCGGATCGATCACGTCGTCGACATAACCCCGCTCGGCCGCCTGGTAGGGGTTGGCGAAGCGCTCGGTGTACTCCTCGACCAGCTCGGCCTTGCGGGCCTCGGGGTCGGCTGCGGCCTGGATTTCCTTGCGGTAGGCGATCTCGACCGCACCCTGGGGCCCCATGACCGCCAGCTCGGCCGACGGCCAGGCGAAGGCCAGATCGGCGCCGATCGACTTGGAGTTCATGACCACGTACGCCCCGCCGTAGGCCTTCCGGGTCACCACCTGCACCCGCGGCACCGAGGCCTCGCAGTAGGCGTAGAGCAGCTTGGCGCCGTGGCGGATGATGCCGCCGTGCTCCTGGTCGACCCCGGGGAGGAACCCGGGCACGTCCACGAAGGTGATCAGCGGGATGTTGAAGGCGTCGCAGGTGCGCACGAACCGGGCCGCCTTCTCCGACGACTCGATGTCGAGCACGCCGGCCAGATGCATGGGCTGGTTGCCCACCACCCCGATGACCTGGCCATCAAGCCGGGCGAAGCCGCACAGGATGTTGGGCGCCCAGCGGGCCGCATACTCGAAGAAGTCGCCCTCGTCGAAGACCGACTCGATCACCTTGTGCATGTCGTAGGGCTGGTTGGCCGAGGGCGGGATCAGCTCGCGCAGCTCCAGGCACAGGCGCTCGGGGTCGTCGCCGGAGGCGACCGTGGGCGGTTCCTCCAGGTTGTTGGCCGGCAGGAAGCTGAGCAGATAGCGGACGTCCTCGATGCAGGCCTTGTCGTCCGGGGACGTGAACTGGCACACGCCGGAACGGGAGGCGTGGGCCAGCGCGCCGCCCAGCTCCTGCTGGGTGACCTCCTCGCCGGTCACGGTCTTCACCACGTCGGGGCCGGTGATGAACATGTAAGAGGTGTCCTCGACCATGAACACGAAGTCGGTCATGGCCGGGGAGTACACCTCGCCGCCGGCGCAGGGCCCCATGATCACGCTGATCTGGGGGACGACTCCGGACGACTGCACATTGCGGTAGAAGATGCCGCCGTAGCTGTCGAGGCTGACCACACCCTCCTGGATGCGGGCGCCGGCGCCGTCGTTGATGCCGATGACCGGTGCACCCACCTTGAGGGCCAGGTCCATGAGCTTGTGGATCTTGTCGGCGAAGACCTCACCCAGGGCCCCGCCGAACACCGTGAAGTCCTGGGCGAACACGAACACCTTGCGGCCGTCGACCGTGCCCCAGCCGCAGATGACCCCGTCGGTGTAGGGGCGCTCGCTGAACCCCGACTCGGCCGGCCGGCGGGCCAGCACATCCAGCTCGTGGAACGAACCCGGATCCAGCAGCAGATCGATGCGCTCTCGGGCCAGCAGCTTGCCCCGGGTGTGTTGACGTTCGCGGGCGGCATCGGTGCCCGGCGCGAACGCCTGCTCCTTGCGCTTGGCAAGATCGTCGAGCCGCTCGCTCATGCTGTGCTGGGCCATGGCTCAAAGGTACCGGTGACCCGCAAGCTCTCCGAAAATCTGCCTTGTGGTCTTTCCTCCTGGTGATCGAGCGATAGGCATCGGATCCGTGTAGACCACAGATGATGCTGCCTGTGACATCGCCTGTCCGTCCGATGCTGGCCAAGGCCATCTACGAGGTGCCCCGGGCCGAGGGTCTGGTGTACGAACCGAAGTGGGACGGCTTCCGGTGCGTGGTGTTCCGGGACGGCAGCGAGATCGAGCTGGGGAGCCGGCACGTCCGGCCGTTCACCCGCTACTTCCCGGAGGTGAAGCGGGAGCTGCTGGCGGCGCTGCCCCAGCGGTGCGTGGTCGACGGCGAGCTGGTCGTGGTGACCGGGCAGGGTCTGGACTTCGACGCCCTGCAGCAGCGGATCCACCCTGCGGTGTCCCGGGTCAATCGGCTGGCCGAGGAGACCCCGGCGTCGTTCGTGGCCTTCGACCTGCTGGCGCTGGGCGATCGGGACCTGCGGGAGGAACCGTTCCACGAGCGTCGCCGGCTGCTCGAGAGCATCCTCGAAGGCGGCGGGCGCAACCGCAGCATCCATGTCACGCCCATCACCACCGATCCCGTGATCGCCGAGGACTGGTTCCACCGATTCGAGGGCGCCGGGTTCGACGGGATCATGGCCAAGCCGTCGGACCAGCCCTATCTCGAGGACCAGCGGGCCATGTGGAAGGTGAAGCACCTGCGCACCGCCGACTGCGTGGCCGCCGGGTTCCGCTGGCACAAGGACGGCGAGGGGGTGGGGTCGCTGCTGCTCGGGCTGTACGACGAGCGGGGGGCGCTGAACCACGTCGGCGTGGCCTCGTCGTTCACCAAGGAGCGGCGCCGGCAGTTGGTCGGCGAGATCGAGCCGCTGCGGGCCAACGCTCTGGCCGATCATCCGTGGCGGGAGTGGGCGGTGGCCGAGGCCCACGACGGCACCCAGCGCATGCCGGGTACGCCGAGCCGTTGGAACAACCAGAAGAACCTCAACTGGGAGCCGTTGCGCCCCGAGCGAGCGGTCGAGGTGCGCTACGAGCACCTGTTGGGCGGGCGGTTCCGAAACCCGGCCCGGATGGAGCGCTGGCGGGACGACAAGCTGCCGACCGACTGCACCTACGAGCAGCTCGAAGAGGTCCCGCCGGCCGAGCTGGAGGAGATCTTCGGGGACGTCTCCAGAGATGTTCCCTGACGTCCAAGATGTCCCTTGATCCTTCCCGGCACTACCTGTGCACCATGACGCCATGCGAGCCCAATTGATGGATCCTCCCCCGCATATAGAAGACGAGCGCCGTCGACTCGGACTCGACCAGCGCGACGAGATGTGGGAGGGCGTCATACACGTGGTTCCACCAGCGGCGGAATACCACCAGAACTTCGAAGGCCGCCTAGTGGCTGCTTTGCTGCCACTGGTCGACGCCCGTGGGCTCCGGGTCAGTCCTGAGGTTGGCCTGTATCGGGCCGACAACGACTTCCGCGTGCCTGACATCACCGTCTATCGACCCGAGGTGACGAGCCAACGGGGAGTCGAGGGGTGGGCCGATCTCGTCATCGAGATCGTGTCGCCCGGCGACGAGAGCCGCATCAAGCTGCCGTGGTACGTGGAGAACGACTCCCGGGAGATCCTCCTGATCGACCGCGAGACCTTGGATCTTGAGCTGTACCGGCCGGTTGAGGGTGAGCCGCAACAGTTCATGCCGGTGCATTCCGTGACCCTCGACTGCACGTTCGAGCGGGTCGACGAGCGCCTGCTGAGGGTCGTCAGCGGCTCCTACAGCCAGGACATCCCCATGTGGAGGCCGGGGTGAGCGGCAACTTGACCGGTGGGTCAAGACGGGTCACGCTTTGATGAGGAGGCCGGAGGGCACGGTCAACGAGCCAGAGCGACGAGGTAGGGGTCATGACGAATACCGAGCAACGCACGGTCGCCGACGATTCCGGCGATGAGCTGACCGTCGAGTTGAAGGCGTGGCTCGACCAGAACTGGGACCCCGACCTGACCGTCGGGGAGTGGTGGGATCGTCTTGGTACCTCGGGGTGGGGAGTTCCGGCTTGGCCCATCGAGTGGTTCGGCAAGGGCCTGAGCCGGAGCGAGGCGGTGCGGGTGCAGCAGACCATCGCCGAGTTCGGCGCGCTGTCGGCGCCCGGCGGCCTGGGCCTGCTCTTGGCCGGGCCCACGATCACCGTCCACGGCACCGACGAGCAGAAGACCGAGTTGCTGCGGGACATCGTCACCGGGAAGAAGGGCTGGTGCCAGCTGTTCAGCGAGCCCGGCGCCGGTTCCGACCTGGCCGGTCTGCAGACCCGGGCGGTCAAGGACGGCGAGGAGTGGATCGTCACCGGGCAGAAGGTGTGGACCTCGGGGGGCCAGGTCGCCGACCTCGGCATGCTCATCGCCCGCACCGACCCCGACCAGCCCAAGCACGCCGGCATCACCTACTTCGTGATCGACATGCACCAGCCCGGCATCGACGTCCGGCCGCTGAAGGAGATGACCGGCCGGGCCATGTTCAACGAGGTGTTCCTGACCGACGCCCGGGTGCGTGACGACGCCATCATCGGCGGTCTCAACAACGGCTGGAAGGTGGCCAACACCACGCTGATGTTCGAGCGGGCCGGGCTGGGCGCCGGCGGCGGATCGGCCGCGGTGTCCGCGGCGGTGCCGGGCACGGTGATGGGCGACCTCGACAAGCGGGTCGGCGACTTCGTGGGCCGAGGCAACCGCCGGGGCAGCGGCCCCGAGTCGTTGTTCGGCACCGGGGCCAAGGGCCTGATCAAGCTGGCCCAGGCCGGGGGACGGGCCAAGGATCCGGCCATCCGCCAGAAGCTGATGCGGCTCCACTCGCTGGGCGAGGTGGCCAAGTACAACAACCTCCGGCTCAAGGCGGCCATGGCGGCCAAGAAGGACATCCCGGGCCTGCCCAACATCGCCAAGCTGTCGATGAGCGAGATGGTCCGCCAGTCCCGGGACATCGGCCTGGAGATCGCCGGGGCCTACGGCACGCTGCACGCCTACAACGCCGACGACCGCGAGGCCCTCGATGCGGCCACCGGGATGCCGGCGTTGGCCGCGGTCACCGAGTCGGCGCTGTTCGCCCAAGGTCCGCCCATCTACGGCGGGACCGACCAGGTGCAGCGCAACATCATCGGCGAGCGGGTCCTGGGTCTCCCCAAGGAACCGGGCTTCGACAAGAACACCCCCTTCAAGGAACTCCCCAAGAACGGCTGAGTTTCTTGGATCCTCCGGTCACGAATCGGGGGGCTGTCTCGTCAGGTTCCCCATGGACGAGACCTACGACGTGGTGGTGATCGGTGCCGGGCTGGCCGGATTGACGGCGGCGGCAACGGCCGCAGGGCAGGGCTGTTCGGTTCTCGTACTCGACCGCCAGGCGCCCGGCGGTCGGGCCTCCACCGACGAGGTCGGCCGGTTCCGCTTCAACCGGGGCGCTCACGCGCTCTACCGGCGCACCCCGGCTCGGGCGATCCTCGAGGGGTTGGGCGTCCGGGTTGCCACCCACGCGCCGTTGCTGAAAGGCGCCCAAGGTCGCCTCGGCGACCGGGTGGGGGTGTTGCCGGTCGGCCCCCCGACACTGGCTCGAACGCCGTTGCTCGGGATTCGGGAGAAGGCCAAGGCAGCCCGATTCCTGGCCGGAGCTCCGCGCTGGCGGCCCGACGAGCTGTCCGGGATGACGGTCAGCGAGTGGTTCGACGATCAGGGTCTGGATGGCCGGTTGCGCCAGCTGGTGGAGATGCTCACCCGCCTGACCAGCTATGTCGTTGACTTCGACCGGGTCAGCGCCGACGTCGTGGCCAGTCAGATGCAGATGGGACTGGCGGAAAGCGTCGATTACCTCAGCGACGGATGGGCGAGCTTGGTGGACGGACTGGCGGACGCCGCTTGCCGGCAGGGTGCCCAGATCGACCCGCCGCCGGCCCGGGCCGACGCGGTGGTCCCCGAAGGCACCAGGGTTCGGGTGGAGGTCGGCCCGGGTGAACGCACCCTGTCGGCCCGGTCGGTGGTGCTGGCGAGCGGTCCGCCGGAGGTCAATGCCGGCCTGTTGCCGGAGCCGCCGCCCGAGTGGAGCCGGCTCGGTCCGGCCCTGCGGACCGCATGCCTCGGGCTAGGGCTGGCATCGCCACCCCCGATGGGCTACCTCCTCGGCATCGACCGCCCGCTCTACTTGGCGCAGCATGGGCCCCCGGGGCGGATGGCACCTCCAGGTGGCGCGGTGGTGGAGACCATGCTCTATCTGGGCTTCGACGACGATCCCACGCCCGAAGAGGCTCGGGTCGCGCTCACCGACCACGCTCGGGCCGCTGGCATCGATCCGGAGGAGGCGGAGGAGTCCCGGTACCTTCACCGCATGGTGACGTGTGGAGCTTCACCCACTCCGGAGACGGGCGGGATGCAGGGCCGGCCGAGCGTCGGCACCGGACTCGAGGGGGTGTTCGTGGCCGGCGACTGGGTGGGGCCGACCGGGCACATCGCCGACGCCGCTGTGCTCAGCGGGGATGCAGCCGGCCGGGCCGCGGCGGGGGAGACGAGACATGGCCAGGTCGCCCATCTCCGGGCCTGACCCGTCTCCGGTGGGCCGGCCGGCGTCCTGGGCCGACATCATCGCTCGGGAAAGGCCCAGGCTGGTCGGGCTGGCCTACCGGATCACCGGCTCGCGTCTCGACGCCGAGGACATCGTGCAGGAAGCGTGGGTCCGGACCCAGCAGACCGACCTGGCCGGAATCGACGAGCCGGTGGCCTGGCTGACCACCGTGGTGTCCCGGCTGGCGCTGGACAACCTGCGGGCCGCGTGCCATCGGCGCGAGGTCTACGTCGGGGAGTGGCTGCCCGAGCCGGTGCGCACCGGTGTCGGCGGGACTGGAGCGACCTCGGCCGATCCGGCCGACCAGGCCGCGCTGGCCGAGTCCCTCACCTTCGGGTTCCTGCGGGTGCTGGAGACGTTGTCACCGCCGGAACGGGTGGTGTTCCTGCTGGCTGACGTGTTCGACACGCCCTATCGGGACATCGCCACGGTGGTGGATCGGAGCGAGGAGACCTGTCGCAAGATAGCCAGCCGGGCTCGTCGGCGGGTTCGAGCCCGTCCTGCGCCGCATGATCCACCGGATCAGGCCGTCCAGGTCGCTTACCAGCTGTTGGTTGCCATCACCGGCGGCGAGGTGGACCGGGTGGTCGAGCTGCTGGCCGACGATGTGGTGCTGGTCAGCGATGGCGGCGCGACGACGCGGGCGGCCCGTCGACCGGTGCTGGGTGCGGCGCGGGTGGCCCGGTTCATGGTCAACCTGAACCACCGCTTCCCCGATGCCCGGGGCGATCCGGTCATGATCAACGGCGAGCCGGGGGTGGTCAGCAGCCTCGACGGCGAGCGGCTGCTGGCGCTGGCCGCCCACGTGGTGGACGGCCGAGTCCAAGCCCTCCACGTGATCCGCAACCCAGAGAAGCTCGCCGCCCTCGACGTCCAGACCGAGATGGTCTAACCACCGAAATTGAGGCGTTTGGCGCGCTATAAGCGCGAGAAACGCCTCAATTTCGGGATGCGGCCAACTTCGCGGCTCTGTTGGCGAGACCGGGGGCGCCGAGGCGGTCGCACATGTCGGCGAAGTCGGTGGGGTCGGGAGGCCCGGTCCAACGCAGTTCGTCGACGGTGGCGCTCACCGGTGCATCGAGGTCGACGGTGGCGATGCGTCGGAACAGCAGGGCCAGCTCGAACTGCTCGCGCAGGGTGGCGTTGAGCTTGGCCGCGGACCGGACACCGGCGTCCCAGGTCACCGGGTCGGCGGGGATGTCCTCGAGATGCCCCCAGCGGCGCAGGACCGCGGCTGCCGACTTGGCTCCCCAGCCCGCAAGCCCGGGGAATCCGTCGGCCGAGTCGCCGACCAGAGCCAATAGGTCAGGAATCGAAGCCGGCTGCACTCCCAGGCGTTCCTCGACCCCGGCGGAGTCGAACACCACACCCTTGCGCCGGTCGAGCTGCACGACCTTGCCGCCGACGCACTGGCCCAGGTCTTTGTCCGGCGTGCAGATGATCACCTGCTCCACCCGGTCGTCAGCCGCGGCCATCACCGCGCCCGCGGCCATCCCGTCGTCGGCCTCGAACACGATCTGGGGCCAGACCACGAATCCGGCGGCTTCCAGGAGGTCCTCGACTGGGATGAACTGGGCGAGAAGCTCGTGCGGCATCCCGGCCGAGCTCTTGTAGCCGGGCCACAGGTCGTTGCGGAACGACTCGATGATGTGATCGGTGGCCACCGCGATGTGGGTGGCGCCATCATCGACCAGCTGGAGGACGGTTCCGACCACCCCGGTGGTAGCGCCGCGCTTCGGATCACGGTTGTTGGGGGCGAAGTGATAGCGGAACAGTTCGTAGGTGCCGTCGACCAGATGGACCTTCACATCCGGAGACGCTACGCCGTCACGCCAGATCGACGAGATCCAGCAGGTCGTCGGACCAGTGGTCGACCGTGCCCTCGGGCATGAGCAGGGCCCGGTCGGGGGCAAGATCCCGGACGAAGCCGACGTCGTGGCTGACGATCACCATGGTCCCGGCCCAGCTGGCCAGAGCCGCCGCCACCGCTTCCCGCGACGGCGGGTCGAGGTTGTTGGTGGGCTCGTCGAGCAGCAGCAGGTTGTGGCGTCCAGCCACCAGCAGCGCCAACGCCAGCTTGGTCTTCTCCCCGCCCGACAAGGTTGCTGCGTCCTGCTGCACCTTGTCGCCGCTCAGCCCGAAGGTGCCCAGCAAGCGGCGGCGGGGCTGATCGGTGAGGGCGCTGGCCGCCTCGGCCATGTGCTGCAGCACCGAACCGCCGGCTCGGATGCCCTCGTGCTCCTGGGCGTAGTAGCCCACCGACACCTGGTGTCCGAAGGACACCGTGCCGGCGTCGGCCTCGGACTCGCCGGCCAGGATCCGCAGGAGGCTGGTCTTGCCGGCGCCGTTCAGTCCGAGGACGAGCAGCCGTTCGCCCCGCCCGATCTCGAAGTCCACGTCCTCGAACACCGGGGCGCCGCCGCCGTATGACTTGACCAGCCCGGTCGCCGCCAACGACGTGCGGCCCGACGGCGGCGGATCCGGCAGCTTGAGCCGCAGCCCCCGTCGGCCGATGGGCGCATCGACGGCCTGTGACCGGATGCGCTCGATGCGGGTCTCCATGGCGTTGGCGAAGGCGGCCTTGGACTGCTTGGCCCCCCAGCGGTCGACCAGCGTCTGCAGCCGGGCGATCTCGGCCTTCTGGCGGACCGCGACCTTGGCCCGTCGTTCCTCGTCCCGGGCCCGGGCGATGCGGTACTGCGTGTAGGTGCCCTTGTACTCAGTCAGCTCGCCGATGTCGGCCTCGCCGGGGCGGTCGAGGTGGAGCACTCGGGTGATCGATTCGTCGAGCAGCTCCAGATCGTGGCTGACCACGACCAGAGCGCCGCGGTAGGTGCGGAGGAAGTCGAGGACCCAGTCCCGGGCGTCGTTGTCGAGGTGGTTGGTGGGCTCGTCCAGCAGGAGAGCCTCGCTGCCGGCGAAGAGGATCCGGGCCAGCTCGACCCGGCGTCGCTCGCCCCCGGACAGCACGGTGATGGGCATCTCAGTGCGATCCAGACGCAATCCCAGGCCGGCCAGCAGGCTCTTGGCCTCGGACTCCGCGGCGTACCCACCGACGTGCTCGAACCGGTCGTGGGTGCGGCTCCACCGGCCGACCAGGGTCTGGTCGCCGGGGTTGGCCTCCATCTTCAGGCGCAGCTCCTCGAGCCGATGCGCCAGTTCGTCGAGACCCCGTCCGCCGAGGACGTGGCTGACCGAAGTCACGTGAGGCGGGACCTGGTCGAGGCGAGGGTCCTGGGGGAGGTAGCCGAAGGCGGGGGGCCGTTGGATCACCCCGGCCTTGGGGGCGGACATGCCGCCGAGCACCCGGAGCAGGGACGTCTTGCCGGCACCGTTGCGTCCCACCAGCCCGACCCGGTCGCCGGCGCGCACGCTGAAGCCGGCACCCTCTATGAGGGTGGTGCCTCCGATCTCCACGGTGAGCCCGCGTACCGACAACATGGGGTGGGATTGTGGCAGGGCGGTGACTCGCCGCGTCCAGCCTTTTCGGTCGACCTACTCCTGGACTAGCTCGATGAGCGTGCCGAAGGCGCCCTTGGGGTGGACGAAGGCCACGGTGGTGCCGCGGCTGCCGGGACGGGGTTCTTCGTCGATCACCCGGCCGCCCGATGCCTTCACCACTTCGAGGGCCTCAGCGCAGTCTGCGACCCGGTAGCCGATGTGGTGCAGCCCCTCGCCCTTGCGCTCCAGGTACTTGGCCACCGGGGAGTCGTCCCGGGTCGGGGTGAGCAGCTGGATGTAGCTGTCGGCCACCTTGAGCAGCGCTTCTTCGACGCCGTCGGACTCCACCACCTCGCGGTGGTCGACCTCGGCCCCGAAGGTGTCGTGGTAGTAGCCGATGGCTGCCTCCAGGTCGTTGACGGCGATGGCCACATGGTCGATCTCGGTCAGCAACACGACCCTGAACCTAGTGGCGGTCGCCTTACAAGCGAAGATTGAGCTGTGCCCCGCGTCGAATCCACCGTCGTCGTGCCGCTCGACCCCGAGCGGACCTTCCAGCTGTCCCAGACCTACGGCGAGATTCGCTATCGCTGGGACCCGTTCGTCGTCGAGCAGCGACTGCTCAACGGAGCGAGCAGCGCGGGCAAAGGCGTCCAGACCTGGACCCGGTCGCGGCACCGTCTGGTGATGGTGTCGGAGTACGTCACCTACAAGCCGCCCCAGCACGTGGGCATGCGCATGGTGACGGGACCGTGGTTCTTCAAGTCCTTCTCCGGGGGCTGGAACTTCACCCCGAACCACGACGGCACCACCAGCGCGACGTGGCGGTACAACTTCACCTGCCGCCCGAAGTGGTTGTCACCCGTAGCCGACCGCATCGGCGTGTGGCTATTGGGCCGGGACATCCGGCGCCGGCTCGATGCGTTCGCCCGAGCCTGCGCCGATCCCGAGATCGTGGCCGCGCTCGGCCGCAGCTAGAGCCCGCCGCGGGCGTGGCGTTGGAACAGGGTGATCTTGTCCTCGCCGATGCGCTCCCGCTTCTCCGGGTCGGTGATGCCGAGGCCGGCCTCGGGGGCCAGGCACAGCACGGCCAGCTTGCCCTCGGCCTCGTTGCGGTGGACGGCCAGGGCCGCCTCGCCCACATCCTTGAGCGGGAACACCTGCGACATGACCGGCTGGATGGCACCCCGGTCGATGAGCCGGTTCATCTCCCACGCCTCCTGGTAGTTGGCGAAGTGGGAGGCGACGATGCGCTTGAGCTTCATCCACAGGTGCCGGTTGTCGTACTCGATCATGTAGCCGCTGGTGGCGGCGCAGGTGACGATGGTGCCGCCCCGCTTGGTGATGAACACCGACGCCCCCATGGTCTGCCGCCCGGGATGCTCGAACACGATGTCGGGGTCGTCGCCGGCCAGCGAGCGCACCTTCTTGCCCAGCCGTCGCCACTCACCCTCGTCCTGGGTGTGCTCATCGGCCCAGAACTTGTAGCCCTCGGCCTTGCGGTCGACGACGTTCTCGCAGCCCATGGCATTGAGCAAACGACCCCGATCCTCGCTGGACACCACACCGATGGGGGTGCCTCCTCCGTTGAGCACCAGCTGGGTGGCGTACGCGCCGATACCGCCGGTCGCGCCCCAGATGAACACGTTGTCGCCCTGCTTCATGCGGGCGGCGTGCCGTCCCACCAACATGCGGTAGCTGGTCGAGGCGCACAGCCCGTTGACCGCGGCCTCCTCCCAGCTGAGATGGGCCGGCTTGGGCATGACCTGGTTGGCCTTGACGATGGCCAGGTCGGCCAGGCCGCCAAAGTTGGACTCAAAGCCCCAGATGCGCTGGTTGGCGGCCAGCATCGAGTCGTCGTGGGCCGACGGATCCTGGTCGTCGAGGTAGTTGCAGTGGACCGTGACCCGGTCGCCCGGCTTCCAGTTCCGCACCGCCGAGCCCACCCGCAGCACCACGCCCGAGGCGTCGGAGCCGACCACGTGGTAGTCCTGCGCGTGCCGGGCCCCCCAGGACGACTCCTTGCCCAACCGGTCGAGGAACAGGAATGTCGGCAGCGGCTCGAAGATCGACGTCCACACGGTGTTGAAGTTGATCGAGCTGGCCATCACGGCCAGGTACACCTCGTCGGGCGCCAGCTCGGGGGTCGGGACCTCGCCGATGTGCAACGACTTGCGTGGGTCCTTGTCCTCGGACGGCACCCCCTCCCACATCTCCTGCTCGGCCCGCAGCACGTGGGCGGCGCGATAGGTCTCGGGGACCGGAAGCCCAGCAATCTCGTCGCCGCTGGCCCCGCCCTGGATGGCCTGGAGAATCTGCTCCATGGGCTCGAAACCTACTTGGGACCTCTGACATTCTCCCGATCCGGGCCCTGGTGCAGGGTGGACTCGGACGGCTGCGGCGGTCACCGCTACCCTGGCGACACATGACTGACGGGGAGGGGGAGACCCCGCTGGAGGTTGCACCGTCGGGCTCCACCGCAACGCTGGTGGCTCCGAGGACGCGGGCCGGTGACGACACGCCGCGGGCGGACGAGAAGCCGGCCGACCAGGGTCATCACCTCACCTACAACCCGGCCATCGACGGCATCCGCGGCCTGGCGGTGGGCGCGGTGCTGTTGTTCCACGGCGGCTTCTCCTGGGCCCGGGGCGGCTATCTGGGCGTCTCGACCTTCTTCACCCTCAGCGGCTTCCTCATCACCTCGTTGCTGCTGGCCGAGCATCGCAAGACCGGACGGATCGGGCTCACCGCGTTCTGGGCCCGGCGGCTGCGCCGTCTGCTGCCGGCGGCCGCGGCCACCCTCGCGGTGATCATGGTCTCGGCCTTCTTCACCGACGAGCTGTGGGAACGGACCCTGGGCGGCGACGTGATCGCGGCCGCGCTCAACGTCGCCAACTGGCGGTTCCTGTTCGACAACCGGTCCTACGCGGCGCTGTTCGCGGCACCGTCGCCGGTGCTCCACTTCTGGAGCCTGGCCATCGAGGAGCAGTTCTACTGGGTCTTCCCACTGCTCTCGCTGGTGATCCTGGCCCTGGGTCGGGGCTCGCTGAAGGTCTATGCCGCGGCGCTCGGCGGCCTGCTGGCCATCTCGGCCGGGCTCACGCTGGTGTTCAGCGATCGCACCAACACCGTCTACTACTCCACCCCCACCCGCATGGGGGAGATCGTCATGGGCGGTCTGCTCGCGGTCGCGGTGTCCTCGAGGCGGCTTCCCGGGCTCGGGGGAACGGACAAGGACCGGCGCTGGGTCCCGCTGATCGGACTGCTTGGCGCGGTGGCGTTGGCCGCCTCGGCCTGGGCCTGGGTCAACGTCGAGCAAGCAACCCCCAGCCTGTACAAGGGCGGACTCCTCGTCTACGCCGTGGTGTCGGCCTGCCTGGTCCTGTCCGCCTGCGTGCCCGGTCCAGTCAAGCGGGCGCTGTCGTTCGAACCCCTACGCCTGCTGGGCCTCATCTCGTACGGCGTCTATCTCATCCACTGGCCGGTGTTCCTGATCATGGACGAGAAGCGGGTCGACGGCTGGCTCGATCCGTTCAACCTGCACCCTCGGGGTTGGAAGCTGTTCGGCTTGCGGGTGGCGGTCACCCTGGTGTTGTCCATCGTGTCGTTCCGGCTCCTGGAGCAGCCGATCCGCCGCGGTCTCCGACCCCGGCGCTGGAAGGCTCCGCCCCTGGCCCTGGGCGCGGTGGCCAGCGTGGTCCTGCTAGCGGTCGTGGTCCCCAACGTCACGGATCCACCGAAGGATCCCTTCGCAGACATCATCAAGCTCAGGCTCGGCCCTGATCCCTCGGTGCTCGCCCCCGACGCCAAGATCGGCGTCACCCTGGGCGACTCCACCGGGCTGGTCACCTCGCTCGGGCTCAGCGTCTGGGGTCGATCGAACAACCGCCTGGTGCTGGTGGGCGGTGGTGGCGGCGTGGGCTGCGGCATCGGCCACGGCGGCGACGTCCGCTACGCCGGCCAGGACTGGGGCTCGGTGGATGCCCACCCTGACTGCCGGCTGTGGGAGACCGGGGTCAAGAACGCCATCACCTGCGCCAACGACCGCTACGGCCGGCTCGATGTGGCGGTCATCCAGTCCGGGCCGTGGGATGTGGCCGACCGCCGCCTGCCCGGCCAGACCGAGGCGACCCACATCGGCGAGCAGGAGTACGACGCCTTTCTGCGGGACCAACTGGAGCACGCTGCGGATCTGATGATCGAGAACGGCGCCACGGTGGTGTGGCTGACCGCGCCCTACATCGACACCGGGTTCGCGGCCGAGTCCGACCACGGCCGCATGGACCGGTTCAACGACATGGTCCGGTCCATCGCCGAGGAGAAGGAAGGCATGGTCGTCGTCGATCTGGCCGCCTGGATCCAGAGCCAGGGCCCGACCGAGGATCAACGGCTGCGCCCGGACCACATTCACTTCACCTTCGAGGGACCCGCCGCGACCAACGTCGAGGTCGCCGACAAGTTCCTGGGCGACGAGATCATCCGGGCCAGCACGCTGGAACGCTCGCCGTTCGCACCGTCCGAGCCGCCGCCGGTTCCGCCGGACGAGCCGGTCCCCGACTCCTGCCCGCCACCCGCCCTTGGGTGACTGACGGGCTGGGGCTGGGGCAAAGAGTCTGGAGCTGGGAAAGCTGGGAAAGGTTGCGGGCATGGCCACGGGGACATCCCCGGCCGGGGCGGACCTTGACACCGCGGTCGCGGCCGCGCCCGACATCGCGGTCATCGAGCGCCCCGACTCGGCGGACCGGCCGGCCGGCGAGTCCTCCCGGATGCCTTACAACCCGGCCTTCGATGGCATCCGGGGGTTGGCGGTGGCCGCGGTGTTGCTGTTCCACCACGGCGTCTCCTGGATGCGCGGCGGCTACCTCGGGGTGTCGACCTTCTTCACCCTGTCCGGGTTCCTGATCACCACGCTGCTGCTGACCGAACGGGCCGTCACGGGAACGGTGCGGCTGCCCCGGTTCTGGGCCCGACGGGTGCGGCGGCTGCTGCCGGCCTCCAGCCTGACCCTGGTCGGGGTGGTGGTCCTGGCGGCGTTCGTCGACCAGCCGTGGGAGCGCAGCTTGCGCGGCGACGTGTTCGCATCGCTGTTCCAGGTGGCCAACTGGCGGTTCCTGTTCGACCACCGCTCCTACGGCGAGCTGTTCGCCGACCCGTCACCGGTGCTCCACTTCTGGAGCCTGGCCATCGAGGAGCAGTTCTACTGGGTCTTCCCGCTGGTCACGGTGGGGTTGTTGCGTCTCGCCAAGGGCTCGCATCGGACCTATGGGATGGTGCTGGCCGCGGCCATCGCCGGCTCGGCCCTGTTGACCTTCGCGCTCGGAAGCGACAACCAGGACGCCGTCTACTACGGGACCTTCACCCGCATGGCCGAGATCCTGGCCGGCGCCCTGCTGGCCACCGTGCTCTTTGAAGAAAAATGGTTGGAATCCAACCATTTTTCTTCAAAGAACGCTGGGCGGGGCTGGGCCTTGCTCGGACTCGCCGCACTTGGGGCGTCGGCGTTCGCGTGGGTCACCGTGGCCCAGACCGACGCCGGGCTGTACCGGGGCGGACTCCTGGTCTACGCCGCGATCTCAGTGGCGCTGGTCGCCGCCGCGGCGCGGTCACCCCAGCTCCAACGGCTCCTGGGCTGGCGGCCGCTACGGGCGCTGGGGATCGTGTCCTACGGCGCCTACTTGTTCCATTGGCCCATCTATCTGGTGCTCGACAGCGACCGCACCGGTCTGGACGCCGGCGGCTGGGCCCTCGGGGCGCTGCGGATCGGGGTCACGCTGCTGCTGGCCGGGTTGTCGTTCGCGCGGTTGGAGCAGCCGGTGCGCCGGGGTCGCTGGCCGACCGGGAGGTTCCGGCCGGTCCCGGTGTGGGCCGGAGGTGCGGTGGCCACCGTGGTGCTGGTCACGCTTGTGGTGCCGGTGATCTCCCCACCCGCGCCCCTCGACCCGTTCATCGAGGCCCAGCGCCGGGACGCCGCCCGCATCGCCGCGCTGCCTCCCGAGGCGCCGCGCCTGCTGTTCTTCGGCGACTCCGCCTCACTCATGATCTCGGCTGGGGTGAGCGAGTGGGGGATCCACAACGACCGTCTCGGCGTGGTCGGCGGCTCGGCCCAGCTCGGCTGCGGCATCGCCCGGGGCGGGGAGGTCCGCCAGTTCGGGTCGGCCGGCCCGATGCCTGGGGGCGGGGTGTGCGACTGGTCGACCCAGTGGCCCAAGGACATCGACGCCCATGCCGACGCCCACCCGAGCGTGGCGGTGATCATGACCGGAACCTGGGACGTCGTCGACCACAAGCTGCCCGACGACGACACCTGGCGGGGGCCCGGCGATCCGGTCTTCGACCAGCGGCTGCGGGCCGAGCTGGCCGACGCCACCGAACTTCTGCTGGCCCAGGGTCTCACCGTGGTGTGGCTGACCACTCCTCCGTTGGATTTCGGGCGGGGCATGGAACCGAGGCCGGCGCTCGATCCGCCCGACGCCCCGGCCCGGATCGACCGGCTGAACGAGCTGATCCACGAGGTGGCCGACGCCCGCACCGGGGTAGGTGTGGTCGACCTCCACGGGTATTTCGCGGGTTTGTCCCAGGCGCAGGACAACCGGCTGCGTCCTGACGGCGTCCATGTGGAGATGTCGACGTCGGAGGAGGTGGCCGAGTGGCTCGGCCCCCAGATCCTGGACGCCGCGGCCGCCGCCGGCTCGGTTTCCGGGTCGTAACTACGCGCCGGTACCCTGACCCCATCCGCTCAGACCACCGACCATTCCTGACTTGGGGGGACGCCACATGGCTGGTTCCGTGATTCTCGCCGGCGCTCGGACGCCGATCGGCAAGCTGTCCGGGGCACTGGGTGGCTTCAAGGCCACCGACCTCGGCGGTTTCGCCATCAAGGCCGCCCTGGACCGGGCCGGTGTGGCTCCCGACCAGGTCGACTACGTGTTCATGGGCCAGGTGTTGCAGGCCGGAGCCGGGCAGATCACCGCCCGCCAGGCCGCGGCCAATGCCGGGATCCCCATGACCGTGCCCGCCACCACGGTGAACAAGGTGTGTCTTTCCGGGTTGAACGCGATCTTCCTGGCCGACCTGTTGATCAACTCAGGTGCGGCCGAGGTCGTCGTCGCCGGGGGCATGGAGTCCATGACCCAGGCTCCCTACCTGCTTCCCGGGGCCCGGGCCGGGTACCGCCTCGGCGATCAGTCGGTGGTCGACTCGATGATGTACGACGGGTTGTTCTGCGCGTTCGACCAGGTGGCCATGGGCGCGGGAACCGAGAAGTACGCGGCGTCGGCCGGTCTGGCCCGGGAGCCGCAGGACGAGCTGGCGGCCAAGTCGCACGAGCGGGCGGCCGCGGCCATCAAGGAAGGCCGTTCCGCCGAGGAGATCGTCCCGGTCGAGGTGCCCCAGCGCAAGGGTGAGTCCCTGATCGTCGACACCGACGAAGGCGTGCGGCCGGGCACGACCGCCGAGTCGCTGGCGGGGCTGCGTCCCGCCTTCGACAAGGCCGGCAACATCACCGCCGGCAACGCCTCCCAGATCTCCGACGGCGGGGCGGCGGTGATCGTGGCCTCCAAGGCCGCAGCCGAGCGGATCGGCACCCGGCCGTTGGGCGAGATCGTGGGCTATGGCCAGGTGGCCGGGCCGGATCCGTCGCTGCTGACCCAGCCGTCGCGGGCCATCCTGACCGCGCTGGAGTCCTCGGGCCGCCAGACCAGCGACGTCGACCTGTTCGAGCTGAACGAGGCCTTCGCCGCGGTGGGCCTGGCGTCCATGGCCGACCTGGGGATCACTGACGACGTGGTCAACGTCAACGGCGGCGCCATCGCCCTGGGTCACCCGGTCGGGATGTCCGGCACTCGGCTGGCGCTCACCATGCTGCTGGAGCTGGGCCGCCGTGGTGGCGGACTCGGCGCGGCCGCCCTGTGCGGTGGCGGCGGTCAGGGCGACGCCATCCTCCTGTCCGTCTAGTCCGGCTAGTCCATCGCGAGGGCGATGCCGGGGCGGCGCTCCGATGGCGTCGAGCAAGCCCCGTTCCTCACGGTTCTCGGCCGACGTGAGCGCCAACGCCACCCCCACCACCAGCAGCGTGAACACCAGGCTCCCGCCCACCAGGGCGAGTTGCTGCCACAGCATATGGACTCGTCGACACAGGCCCGTCCCGCGTTGATCGCAGTATGCATATGGAGTATGCGCTAGTCAAGATGAGCCCACTGGGTAGTGTGCGCCGATGGCGTTGGTGGTGACCTCGTGGAACCTGCAGGGCAGCGCCGGTCCCGACATCGAGGCGGTAGCGGATCATCTGCGCCGGGTCGGCTGCGATGTTGCCCTGGTGCAGGAGGTCCAACGCCGCCAGGCTCGGGGTTTGGCCCGCACCCTGGGGGCCCGGTCGTGCTCGTGGGGCTTCAAGCATTGGCCGGTGCGGACTCGACCCGAGGGCATGGCGATCCTCGGGATCAGCCGGTCGGTGCAGGGGACCGACACCGTTGGTCTCACCGCCCGCTGGCGGATCTGGAGCTGGCGGCGGCGGATCGTCCAGTTCGCTCACCTCGACGGTCTCCGTCTGATCAACATCCATCTGAGCCCCCAGGATGTGGAGTCCCTCCGGGAACACGAACTGGCCCGCGTGCTCCACCGGGCAGCACGGGACAGATCCAACGCCCGACTCATGGCCGGGGACTTCAATGCCCGTCCCAACGCCGCGCTGTTCGCGGCCCTGACCGCAGCCGGTCTCCGAGATGCTTGGGTCGTGGCTCGTCCGGATAGCGCCAACGCCGGTGCCACCCACTGGAGCGCCCGCGATCGGGGGAGACGGGCGCCCACACGACGCATCGACTACGTCTGGGTCTCGCCCGACATCACGATCGAGAGAGCCGACCTACCGCGCTATGGCTCCGACGGCTACGAGATCTACCCGAAGCTCTCGGACCACCTACCCCTGACCGTCACCCTCGACGTGGAGTAGGAGGATCAGTCCTCGCCGGCGAGCAAGCGCTCTTCGCAGCGGTCGAGCCAGCGCAGGTCTGCTTCGGCTCGGGCGATCAAGGCCTCGGTGACCAACTCCTGGGCCAGCGACGCCTGGCGACGGGCCGGGGCTCGCAGGGCTCGACGGTGGCGCTGGAGCAGGGCCATCACCGCGCTGCGCTGCTGGCCGATCACCTCCATGCCGTGACCGCGGCCTCGGGACACGGCCATCAAGACCTTGAGCATCAGCTCGTCGCGCTGTGGGGGCTCGTCGCCGGGGACGGCCTCCCACCACGCGCCGAGCTCGGCCACGCCGTCCGCGGTGATGCGGTACGAACGCTGGCCTTCGCCCTCCATGGTCTCGACCAGGCCGTCTCGGGCCAGTCGGTCAAGGGTTGTGTACACCTGGCCCACGTTGAGTGGCCAGACACCACCGGTCGCCGCCTCGAAGCCGGTCTTGAGCTGATAACCGAGACTCGGTCGCTCACTTAGCAGGGCTAGAAGCCCCTCACGGACTGCCATTCTGTCCTACTATACCTGGTATGGGAAGCCAGGGGTAGCACCCCCGGGCGCGGTTGTCGGGCGAGCTCAGCCGAGGTTGACGAGGAGTCCTTCGCAGGTGCGGATGAGCACCCGGGCGGCGTCGGCAACCTCACGGGAGGACATGGGGCTCTCGGCCCGGCGCTGCCAGCGGCCGATGGCGTTCTGCAGGGCCCGGCGGGTTTCTGAGACGTCGGCCTCGGGGCTCAGATCGAGCCGGATGTTCAGCGCGCTGCCCTCGGCGCCCAGCATCCGCTCCATCTCGGCGGCCTCTTGGGCCTTGACCTTGACCCCACCGGCACGCAGGGCGTTGAGCAGGCGGATCTCGGCGAACTCGTGGGCGCCCGAGGTGATGCGTTCGAGCTCGGTGGCCAGGACATCGGAACCAGGCATGGGGAACTCGTGCAGCACGGTCTCCAGGGCCAGCAGCGCGGAGCGGGCCTTGAGCACGTCGCGCCGCTCGGCGAACTGGCTCAGCAGCACGTCCCTCAGCTCGACCAAACCGCTGCGTCGCACCAGCTCGGTGGACAGGGTGGTGGCGTTGGGCGCCGCGCCCTGGCGGATCAACGCCACCGCCAGCCGTACCCCGAACATGCCCAGGCGGTCCAGCAGATGCTCCCGCTCCATCGAGGTCAGCGGGATGGCGGTCTCGGCCCGGACGAACCGGTCGGCCGACAGGAACAGCGGGTCGGAGTCCTCCCGGGAGGCACCGGCAATGGAATCCAGCGCCTTGTACTCGGCCTCGCGCAGCGTTGCTCCGGACTGGGCCAACAACCCGGCCACCGGCACCACGTTCTGGGCCAGCCGGCGGACCTTGGCGTCGACCCGGTAGCGGGCGGCGATCCGCTGGGCCGAGGCCATGGAATCGATGCGCCCCACGCCGACCTCGTCGGCCCGGGACAGCACCGCCACCGCGTTCACCGGTGTGGCCTGCGAGAACTCCTCGTCGTGGAAGGCCTCGAGGAAGTTGATGTCCGACGAGTGCAGATGGCGCATCAGGTACAGCACCGCATCGGCCGGGGTGACCTGGTCCTCGCCGGGGGTGAGGAAGGCCGTGGTCCGGGCCGAGACGTCATGGGACAGCGAGGCGATGCCCGGGGTGTCGATCAGCGTGATCTGCCGCAGCGACGCCGACGGCCACTCGATCTCGAGCTTCTCGATCTGATCGGCCGCATGCGACCCGAGGTTGATGCTGATGGCGCCGCCGTCACGGGTGAACGGAACCTGTTCCGGCTCGCCGTTGGTGGGCGTGAGGGTGGCCCGGTAGGTGATCCCGTCGCGGTACCAGGTCACGATGCGGGTGCACTCGCCGGCGTCGGTGGGCGCCAGCTCCTCGCCGACCAGGGCGTTCAGCAGGGTGGACTTGCCGGCTTTGACCTTGCCGGCGATGGCCACCCGTAGGGGTTCGTCGAGACGCTCCAGCACCGCGGTGAGCCGCGGCTGGCCCGGTGTGCCCTGGTAGGACTGGGAAGCGCGGGTCAAGAGCCCCCGCACGCTCTCCAGGAGCAGCGCTGAGCTCATCGGGCCCCCTGAGCGGCCGCGGCGCCCTTGGCCGATCCACCCGCACCCGCACCGGAGGCCAGCTCCGGTGACAGCTCCAGCGCACGCTTGCGCAACACGCTGATCCGCTCCAGCTCGGCGTTGACGTCCTTGAGTCGCTTCTGCCGCGTCGCCTCGTCGGACTTGGCCGCGTTCTGTGTCGCACCCAACGCCTCCGCGGTCGACTTGTGCAGCTCCTCGGCCCGGTTGGAGAAGAAGTCCCGCATCTGCCGCTGTAGCCGGCGCAGGGTGTCGCGGGAATCCTTGCCCACGACGAAGCTGACCTCGTCGGTGTACTTGCGATGGGCCTGTTTGGCCTGGTTGCGCCGCATGGCCAGCTGGCGTTCCTTCTCGTCGCGCAGGGCCTTGCGCCCCATGAACAGCCCGATCACGATCGAGGCCGGGTTGGCCATGGCCAGACCGGCCATGTTGCCCAGCATCCCGAACATCAACATGCCGCCGTAGCTGCCGCGGAGCGCGGCCAGGCTCTGGGTGCCCAGGCCCAACTTCTCGGCCTGGATGTCGGTGTTGGAGTCGATGCTGGCCACGATGTCGGTGGGGTTCAGCAGATCGAAGTGCACCACCATGTCACCGCCGTCTTCACCGAAGTTCTCCGCCACCCGGGTGGACAGGTCCTGGGCCCGGCCGTAGAGGAACGTGTAGGTGTTGACGATGTCCTCGGCCACCCGTCGGTAGAGCCACGACTGGAAGTCGTCCCAGGTCTCGGCCGGGTCGCTCTGGTCGAGTGCCTCGTCGGCCTGCTTGCTCACCTGGCGCAGCCGGCCTCGGAAGTCGTGCTCGAGATCGGTCTGCAGGTCGACGATCCCGTCGGACAGGGTCTGCTGCCAGCGTGACGCTCCACCGCGCAGGCGGTTGATCTTGGCCTTCAGCTCTTCGAGGGTCTTGACCAGCTCGGCGGCGTTCTCGGGATTGGCCAGGGCCTTGCGCTCGTTCTGGAACTGGGCGGCCAGCAGCCCACCCACCGAGAGGATGTCGCTGGCGGCGTTGCGCACGGTGAGTTTCTCCGCGTTGGCCGCGATCTCGTTGCTCAGATAGCCGACCAGCTCGGGGAACCCGGACTCCTGGTTGAGCTCGCGGTCGTTGGTGCGCAGAGCGTGGATCCGCAGCGCTGACGACACGCACAGCAGAGGCGCCTTGATCCCGGCATCGTTCAGATGGCCCTGGTTGAGGTCACGGATCTTGCGCCAGGACGGGTAGAAGTCGATCTTGGTCAGGACGCACATCACGTTGGGGCACATGCGCCGGGCCGTCTGCAGGAACTCGATCTCCGGAGCGGTGAACTCCTGGCTGGCGTCGGAGACGAAAACCACCGCATCGGCCAGGGGCAACGCCCCGATGGTGGCCGCGGAGTGGGCTGATCCGAGCCCACCCACGCCCGGGGTATCGACCAGAGTGATGCCGTCGGCCAGAAGCTTGCGCGGGATCGATATCTCGACCGCCTGGACCCGCCGCTCGTTCTCGGGGTTGCTGGCCTCGGTGACGTACTGGGCCACCTGCTCGATGGGGATCTGCTCGCGGATCGCCTCGGCGTTGCGGTCGTCGTTGCCGTCCTCGTCCTCGGGCGGCTTGAGCAGCACCGCGGCCGACGGCTCCTCGCCGTAGCGCACCGCGGTGGGCGCCGATGTGGCGATGTCGTCGTCGACCGGACAAACCGGGGCGTTGAGCAGGGCATTCACCAGCGAGGACTTGCCTTGCTTGAACTCGCCCACCACGAAGACGTTGAACGACGGATCGAGCAGCCGCTTGGACGTGGTCTTCAAACGGTCGACGAGATCGGCGCGCTTGTACGCCGCCGCTGCCTGGCTTCCCAGTTTGACCACGGAAAGCGCCTGTTGAACCGCTGCCGAGCGGGCCGCGGTGTTCGGGTCACCCGCCATTCCAGACAAGGTAACGCGGATCGGCGGTGTCGCGAATGGTCAGGGCCGGGATCCGCGCGCGCCGATGAGGCACGGTCCAGTGTCGAGGAACTGGTCCGCACCTCATCATTTGCGGCGCTGAAACCGCCGCACGCTGGGGATCAAGCTTCGATAAGACCGTCGTCGATGTCGTCGCCAGCCTGGTCGACGTCGGTGGCGAAGGAATCGTCCACGGCGACGGACTGGTCGGTGCTCTCGTCGATGTCGTAGTTGGCTTCGGTTGTGCTGTTGTCGCTGTAGTCGAGTGAGGTGTTGTAGGAATCGCTGATGTTGGTCTCGACGTCGACCGACTGGTCGATGTCCTGGGTGGCGTCGTTGCCGGCGTTTTGGATGTCGCCGTAGTTGTTGCCCTCGACCGTGGTGTCGTTGTCGCTGTAGCTGCCGGAGGCGTCGCCGTCACCGAAGGCCACAGCGGCGCCGTCGCCGTCC
>DASXTK010000107.1:0-6194 GCA_036505485.1 Acidimicrobiales bacterium | reverse complement strand
ACCCTGTTCCTCGACGAGACCGGCGAGGTGGTTGCCGGATGGGACACCGAGCTGATCGACCACATCGTCTGGCGCGACGGGCTGTCGGTGTCCTTCGCCCTGCAGATCGCCCGACAAGCCGCTCACGCCGAGCGGCTGCGGCAGCTGCGCAAGCGTCATCCCCACGCCTACCACCGCTGGGTGTCCGACGAGGACGAGCGCCTGACCGAGGAGTTCAACGCCGGGCTCACCGTGGCCCGGATGGTCGAGGAGCACGGCCGCGCCCGCGGGGCGATCATGGCCCGCCTGATCCACCTCGAGCTGGTGAGCCGAGACACGCCCGTCGGCCAGATCGGCCGCAGTCCCTCGGACGAGGAAGCGGAGGAGTCATGACGGCGCGGGCGGGTTCAGCAGCTCGGGGATGGTGACGAGCTGCAGGCCGCGGTCCGCTAGGGCGTCGAGAACCTTTGGGAGCGACTCCAGCACGGTGTCGTTGGGCAGGCTGCCGCCGTCATGGGCCACGACGATGGCTCCCGGACGGAGCTCCTTGGCCCGCTTGACGTTGTCGTCGACGGTGCTGCGCGAGGCGATCCGGTCGGACCACAGAACGATGTCGTAGCCCAGGTCGGCGGCCACCATCGTCGTGGCGCCGGACAGACCCCCGTAGGGCGGCCGGAACAGGACCGGCGTCGTCCTGGTCACGTCCTCGATGACCCGGTGGGTGTCCCGCAACTCCCGGCGGGCCTTCTCGGCGTCGGCCTTGCCGAGATCGGGATGGGTGAAGGTGTGGTTTCCGATGGCGTGGCGCTCGGCTACCCGACGGGCCAGGTCGTGGTGGTCCTCCACGTGGCTGCCCTGCAGGAAGAAGGTGGCCACCGCGTCGTGTTCATCGAGGAGACCCAGCACCTCGGGCGTGTAGCGGGGGTCCGGTCCGTCATCGAAGGTCAAGGCCACCACCGGGCGGTCGGTGTCGACGTGCCAAACCACCCGAGAGGTAGTCGGCTCGGCCCGGACCGATCCCCGCGGCACGGCCTGCCCATACGCCACCCATCCACCAGGAACCCGCCGCTCCACCTCATGCGTCGCGACCCCGGTGACCGCGGCAGTGACCCCAACGGTCGCGATGAAGCTCCGACGGTCCAAGCGGCGCAGCCTATGACCGGCCTCTGAGCCAGCCGAGGCAGGTTGTCGTGAACTCATGTTCACGATAGATTCCTGAACATGAGTTCACGAAGGTGCGGCCGTGTCGCCGGCTAAGCGAACCGCCGAGACCACGGAGCAACTACGGGCCCTGCTCCTCGCGGCGGCCGAGCGGATCGTCGGCCGCGACGGAGCGGCCGCGCTCACCATGCGGGCGCTGGCGGCCGAGGCCGGTTGCTCGGTGGGTCTGCCCTACAAGGTCTTCTCCAGTCGCGAGGAACTAGTGGCAGAGCTGATCACGCAGGAGTTCGCGCGGCTGTCGGCCGAGTTCAGCCAGCTGGTCGCCGCCGCCGGGACCGCGACGGTGGATGCCAACCTCGGCCGTTTCGCCGACCTGCTGCTGGGCTCACCTTCCATCGGGTTGGCCCACGAGATCTCACATCACCAGGCGCTCACTGAGGCCATCAACGCCAAGGCCCAGGAGATAGGGGTCGTCGCGGCGTTGGAGACCACCGTCACCGACTATCTGGCCGCCGAGAAGCGGCTGGGGCGGATCGATGCGGACGTAGACGTGCGGGCCTTCGGGTTCTTCGTCGCTGGTGCGGTTCACAACCTGCTCGCCTCGGGCGAGGGGTATCCGAGGCTCAGTCGGCGGCAGCTCAAGAGGATGCTCGCTGCCCTGGCCAACCGGCTCACATCATCCCCAGGACAGGAGAAATCAGATGCAGACAAGGACTGATCACCGGGCCCAGGCCATTGACGACGTGCTGGACCGGCTCTCCGACTACAGCTATGCCGACGGTCCGGGGATGGCCACCCACGGCCCGATGGGTGCCGAGGCCTTGATCACCCTCGGACACGATGACGTCGTCGGCGCTTGGGTCGAGGAGTACAAGGCCCGGCACGACCCCATCCCGGCGCCGCCCGCCACTGACCGCCTCGACCCGGACGACGAATCGAGCTGGCAAACGGCGCTAGGGAACCCTGCGCACCTCACGGATTGGCGCTGCCTGTTCGGCCACGAGCTCCAGGAACGGCCCTGGTCCGAAGTCGTGGGGACGTGGGCGCCGCGGTTGCTCGCCGGCTACGGCGGGGCGTTCACCCACGGGCTCATCCGCACCGCCCATGCCGTGCGCGCCGCCGAATCCGTGGGTGTGCCATCCGATCTGGTCATCGATGAGCTGGCCAAGGGGCTGGCCTATTGGGCGGGCACCTACAAGGCCTTGCCCGGACAGCCTCGTCTCCAGGGTGACCGTTCCCTGGCGGAGGCGGTCGCTGGTTTGCCGCGGCCAGAGCAGGAATGGTCCCCGCTCGAGTCCGGCATGTTTCTCTACCTGCCCGAGCTGGGTGGTTTCACCGACGCCATCGAGGCGCTGGGTCCGCCGGCAGCGGTGGACGAGGCCTTGAGCGACCTCACCGCGACGTTCGCCCGGATGATGCTGGCCAACCCCGACGGCCATCCGTTCGGGTTCGTGCACAGCGTGACGCCGATCGCTGGTGCCCGGACCCTGCTGCCCTATCTGCCGACGGTCACCACCGAGCAGGTGTATGCCCAGCTGTGGCAGGTCGGCGCCGCCATCGCCATCGGCTTCACATCGGGCCGCGATCGGCTGGGTGTCGAGCCGCCGCTCGAGGACGAGCCTCCGCTCGAGGACGAGCCTCCGCCCACCTCAGCCGAGCTGGTCGCACGTGCCGCCGAGCACCGGGACCCGCACGTGGTGAAGTTCACCGAGGCCTCCCTCCGCGAGCACACCATCCGTCCCGATCCCGTCTACCTTCACGCCGCCCACTACGTCGTCTCCCACACCCCCCGCTGGTGAACCAGACCACCCCCGCCGTTGGGTGGGATGCAGTACACATGCGGGCTTGGAGGGAGTTATGAGCGGGATTGAGCGGGAGTGGGTGTCGTTGGACTCGCCTACCGCGGTGCGGGCTGGGCATGGGAGCCGGCCTTGTCAGGGCGTGTACCACCGTCCGGCCGGAACGGCGGCGCCGACTACGGCGTTCCTGGCGACGCACTACAACGTCGACTTCTCCGAGCACTACTTGGCCGACTACTTGGCCCAGCGAGGCTACGGGTTCCTGGGCTGGAACACCCGCTACCGAGGCAACGAGGCCTACTTCCTGCTCGAGCATGCGATCGTCGACATCGGCGTGGCCGTCCGGTGGCTGCGGGAGACCGCCAACGTCGACACGGTGGTACTGCTGGGCAACTCTGGGGGCGGGTCGCTGATGGCGGCCTATCAAGCCCAGGCCACCGATCCCCAAAGAGCCGATCTCTACGTCTCGCTCAACGCCCACCCCGGCCGGCCCGAGGTCGTCACCGCCTGGCTCGATCCGTCCGTGGTCGACGAGAACGACCCCCTGTCCGTCGATCCCGAGCTGGACATGTTCAACCAAGACGATGGCCCGCCGTTCGACCCGGCGTTCGTCGACCGCTACCGGCAGGCCCAGGAGGCACGCAACCGGCGGATCACCGCCTGGGTCCACGCCGAGCTCGACCGGTTGAAGGCCGCCGGTGCCTGGGACCGGGTGTTCAACCTCCACCGCGTCTGGGCCGACCTGCGCTTCGTCGACCTCAGCCTCGATCCGTCTGACCGGGTCGCGGGCTGCTATCTGGGGGATCCTCGCCGGGCCAACTACGGGCCGCTCGGGCTCGGCCACACCAGCACGCTGCGGTCCTGGCTGTCGATGTGGAGCCTCGACGAGTCGGAGTGTCGGGGCGGCCCCCACCTGCAGCGCATCGACGTGCCGGCCTTGGTGGTCCAGTCCACAGCCGACCGGGGCGTGTTCCCCAGCGACGCTCGCACGATCTTCGAGGAGGTCGGGACCGACGCGAAGACGTTGGAGCTGGTTCCCGGCGAGCATTACTTCGAGACCGGCGGGCGCGACGATGTAGCGGACCTCATCGCGGCTTGGACCGACAAGCACAGGCCCTAAGGAGCGGACATGGACGTAGAGAACCCCGAGTTCGAGCTTCGAGGCATCAACCACCTGGCCCTGGTCTGCAGCGACATGGACCGGACCGTCGAGTTCTACACCAAGGTCCTCGGCATGCCGTTGGTGAAGTCCATCGAGCTGCCCTACGGCATGGGCCAACACTTCTTCTTCGGCCTGGGCAACGGCGACTGCCTGGCCTTCTTCTGGTTCCCGGGAGCTCCCGGACCGGCCCCGGGCATCGCTGCCCCGAGTGGGCTGCCGGGCACGCCGGGGCTGCTCAGCGCCGTGGGCTCGATGAACCACGTGGCCTTCGACGTGGAGCCCGAGCGCATGGAGGAGTACCGGGAGAAGCTCATGGCCAAGGGCATCGAGTGCACCGAGGTGGCCAACCACGACGACAGTCCCGATCAGGTCAGCAAGGAGATGCACCCGGGCGTGTTCATGCGCAGCCTGTACTTCTTCGACCCCGACGGCATCCTGCTGGAGTTCTCCTGCTGGACCTGAGCTGAGTCCTACTCTGCGTGGGTGACGGACCACGCGGAGTTCGGATCCCTCGAACTGGCCGAGGAGCCGTGGGCCGCCCACGACGACACGGTCGCCGCGACCGGTTTCTTCGCCATGGCCCGCGAACTTCCCGGGCTCTGTGCCCAGATCGTGCGCGAGGTCTGGGCCATCAGCCGCATCGACACCGCGGTGATGGTCGGGCTGACCTTGGCGGCCGAGCTGTTCACCGCGGTCGGTCTGCTGGCCACTACCGGGATTCTCGAGCAGCTGCTCACCACCGGACCGACGCCCGAGCGCGTGCGGGCGGCCACCCCCGCGCTGATCCTGGTCGTCGGGTCCTTGATGGCTCGGACTGCGCTGCGGGAGGGAGCGTCGTGGGCCAGCCAACGGTTGTCTCCTCAGATCGAACGGGTGACCCTCACCTGGCTGCTTGACCTCACCACCCAGGTCGAGCTGGTGGCGTTCGACGACGGACCGTTCCACGACCGGCTGCATCGGGTCCGGGATGTAGCGGTCTACGCGGTGAACCGCCTGTTGCACACCACCTTGGAGATCCTGTCCAGCGTCATCGGACTGATCGCGGTCGCCGGGGTGTTGACGGTCCTCCACCCGGCGCTGCTGCCGCTCCTGGTGATCGCGGTCATCCCGGCCTGGTGAGGCTCGCTGCGGTCCGCCCGCATCGGCTTCGAGCTGTACACGGGCATCAGTGCCGCCGATCGCCGCATGATGACGCTCGGCGACCTCATGGCCGATCGGGCCTCCGCGGCCGAGGTGCGGGCCTACACCATGCGCCCGTTCCTGCTGGGGGAGTACTCCCGGCTGGCTGCCTATGTGCAGGCGGCCAAGCTGCGCATGGCTCGGCGCGAGAGCTTCAACCAGATTGTGGGTGCCTCACTCGGCGGCGTAGGCATCGGCGTGGTGTACCTGGCGCTGGGACTGTTGCTCTACAACGAGACCATGCCGTTGGCGGTCGCCGGAACCGCGGTGGTCGCGGTCCGCACCGCCACCGCCGCACTGTCGCGCATGGGCTCGACCATCAACAGCGGCTACGAGCAGGGGCTGTTCTATTGGGACTTCCTGGACTTCTGCGAGGAGGCCAAGCGTCGCCAGGAACGGCAGGGCGGAACCATCCCGCCGGCGGAGGTCGACCGCATCATGGTGAGCGATGTCACCTTCACCTATCCCGCGGGCCAGGAGCCGGCGTTGCGGGGCGTGAGCATCGACATCGCCCCGGGCGAGATCATCGCCCTGGTCGGAGAGAACGGATCAGGCAAGACCACGCTGGCCAAGGTCATCGCCAGCCTGTACGAGCCGGAGACGGGCGCGGTCAGCTACGGCGGGGTCCCGTCGACCGAGATCGCCCTGCAGGAATTGCGCGAGCAGATCACCGTCGTGGCCCAGAACTTCACCCACTGGCCGTTCACCGCCCGACAGAACATCACGGTGGGACGGCACGACCACCCCGACTCGGAGTCCCAGCTGGCCCAGGCCGCGGCGGCATCCGGAGCCGACACCGTGTGCCAGCGGCTGCCCCAGGGGTACGACACGCTGCTGGACCCGTCGTACAAGGGCGGGACCGAGTTGTCCGGCGGCCAATGGCAGCGCATCGCCGTGGCCCGCGGCCTCTACCG
>DASXTK010000106.1:0-8161 GCA_036505485.1 Acidimicrobiales bacterium | reverse complement strand
AACCTGCTGCAAATGCTCGCGGGACTCGAAGCCGTGCCCATGAGCGTGCAGACGCCCGACGGGCTGCGCCAGGCCTACGGCGCGTTCTCGTCGTTCGGCAGCAGCGAGGACATGGCGTCGGTGGTCGACCGGACGTTCCCGGGTCCCGCCGGTGACCTGCCCATCCGGATCTACGTCCCGCACGAGGTTGCCGGCGACCGAGACGGGGTGGGTGCGCCGGGGCTGATCTACCTCCATGGCGGTGGCTGGGTCATCGGCAACCTGGAGACGCACGACACGACGGTGCGGGCTCTGGCCCAGGCCGCCGGTGTCGTAGCCATCTCGGTGGACTACCGCCTGGCGCCCGAGAGTCCGTTCCCGGCCGCGATCGACGATGCGCTCGCCGCGGTGCGTTGGGTGGTCGACAACGCGGCCGAGCTAGGTGTCGATCCTTCACGGCTGGCGATCGGAGGCGACTCGGCCGGCGGCAATCTCACCGCGGTGGTGTGCCAGCGGCTGCGCGACACCGGCCCCGAGATTCGGTTCCAACTGCTCGTGTATCCGGCCACCGACCTGCGCATGGGGTTCCCGTCGATCGACGAGAACGCCGAGGGCTACTTCCTGACCAAGGAGGCCATGGAGTGGTTCAGCCACCACTACTTGGGTGACCACGATCCCGCAGACCCGCTGGTCTCGCCGTTCTGTGCGCCGGATGCGGCGTTGTCTGGTCTGCCACCGGGGCTGACGATCACCGCCGAGTTCGATCCCCTGCGGGACGAGGGCGAGGCGTATGCCCAACGGCTGCGGGCGGCCGGGGTCGACATGACGGCAACTCGGTACGACGGCGTGATCCACGGGTTCTTCTCGATGCGCGACATGGTCCCCGACGGCGGCACAGCCATCGACGAAGCCGGGGCGGCACTGCGCAGCGCTCTGAAGTAACCGCGGCCCGAAGCAGCATCGGCCGCTCGGCGGCCCGGATCAGGCGAGCTCGTAGTCGAGGACGAAGTGGTGGCCGCTGTCTCCGTCGATGTCAACCCGGGCGGTTCCCTGGAGGCCGGCCAGCTCACCGGTGGCTGATCCGGCGATGATCGTCCAGTCGAGGCCCTCGGCGGTTGCGGCACCGTGCTGCGACACGAACCCGCCTTGTAGTCCGTGGACCGAGCCCGCCAGTCTGCTGCGTCTCGCTAGTCGCTGTCCTTCGGCCAGGGGAGGACCTTGAGGCGCGGCCAGAGCCCCACCCATCTCGTCGCCTTCTTCTCGTAGACGTAGCGCGGGGCGACCACTGGATTGGGTCGCACCACGAAGGCGAAGAGATCGTCGAAACCTGAGGGGGCGTAGACCTGGTATGTGTCCCCGGTCAATCGGACGCCGACGCGGCAGGCGTGAGCGGCATACCGATCGATGGCTTCTGCGCTGCTCCTCAGGGATGGGCACGCGACGCCGAAATGGTCCTGGTACCAAAGGTGGACCCGGGCCTGGTTCCGCACCTTGACCTCGACATCGAGGTCGCCGAACACCTCCGCGCAACGTCGGATCACGACGTCCTCGGCGTCCCACGACAGGTCCCCGGCGTCGAAGTAGATGAGGTCATAGTCCCCGATGCCGTGCTCGGGGTCCTGGCCGTCGAGCACGTTCCAGACCGTCTGGAAGAGGCAACCGGCCGCGAGATACCAGTCCGGCAGCCGAAGAGTCTCCGCCCGCCGCAAGACCTCACGCACGATCGGGTTGGTCAGCGCTGCTGCAAGAAACTCCCGCTCCCCAGGCGACGAATCCATCACCCCAGGCTGCCACCGAGGCGCGGTGGCGCGGGCCTGAACGTTCCTTAGGCTCTCCGGCCAAGTGGGCCCCGACCACGGAAGGAACTCCCAGAACGATGAAGGACTACGAGCTCCTGGATGATCAGGGCCGGGCGACTCCGGTCAGCACCTTCCTGGCCGCCCATCGCGGCTACCGCCGTGATGCTGCCCGGTTCCCGGGGGGACTCCGGGCCCTGGCCGACGAGGGCCTACCGGCCGAGGGTCTCGACGCCCTGCGCAACCACTGGCGCGGATTCGATCAGGCTCTGTTGACGCACCACGAGATGGAGGACAACTTCCTCTTCCCGCTGTACCGCGCCACCCAGCCCTCTCTGGCCAGCGTCCTGGATGAGCTGGAGGCCCAGCACACCGACATGGACAAGCGGATCGAGGAGCTCAACGGCTGGATGGCCAAGCTCCCGGAAGCCGGCGCCGTCGACCAGACCGTGTCCGCCTTCGAGGCGTTCGACGCTGCGGTGAGCCAGCATCTCGACCTCGAGGAGCGGTACATCGTCCCGCTCATGCAGGCCGACCCGCCTCAGCCTCCGCAGCCCGGCGGCCCGGGCGGCGGCCCCCCAGGTCCACTGGAGGACCTCGACTTCGCGTTCCTGGGCCCCTGGCTGGCCGACGGCCTGGACGACGACACAGTGGCCGCCCTACTGGAGGTCGCGCCGCCCCCGTTCAAGATCAACTTCGACGAAAACCGCCGCCACTACACCCAACAACTCACCCGCTGGCTTCCCTGACCCAAAGTTAGGATGGCGCCTTGCCCCGGCTCCCACGTGAGGAGTCACCGTCGGTCACAGACACTGGCAGTGGACAGGTTGAGAGGCTCGCCATGACGGATAGTCCGTCGAGGGCCACCGGCGATGGCCGGGGCCCCATCGAGATCGACATCGACATCAACGTCCCCCACGCGGTTCGGGTGTACGACTACCTCCTCGGCGGGACCGACAACTTCGCGGCGGACCGTGCGGCCGCCGAGGCAATGGCGATCGCCTATGGCGGACTCGACAACGCCAGGGCCTACGCACGGGACAACCGTGACTACTTGGACCGAGTCGTGCACTACCTGGTGGACGAAGTCGGGGTGCGGCAGTTCCTGAACATCGGCACCGGCATCCCAAGCCCCGAGAACGCCTACGCGCTGCCCCAGGCGCTGGGCGCCGAGACCCGAGTTGTCTACGTCGATGACGATCCGATCGTGCTGGCCCATGCCCACTCGCTGCTGCGCGGTACGCGTGAAGGGGGCACCGATTTCGTTGTGGCCGACCTGCGCCAGCCGGAGACGATCCTGGAGCGGACGCGGGCCACGCTCGACTTGGCCCAACCGGTGGCGATCGTGATCACCAACCTGCACTTCGTCGGCCGCGATGAGGACTCCTACGGCATCGTTGGCCAGCTGGTGGAGGGCGTCCCTCGTGGTAGCCACCTCGCGATGTGCCACCTGGCCAACGACCTCCAGGCAGCCGAGCGGACCGCCGCGCTCGAACAGCTGAGTGCGGCGACACGGGAGACTTTCTGCCTGCGGTCGCACGCCGAGGTCGAGAGCTTCTTCGTCGGCCTCGATCTGGTGGAGCCGGGCGTTGTCCAGATCGCCCAGTGGCGCCCGAGCGAGATCGAGCCGGGGTTCGTGGGTGACGGGGTGGCGCCGTTCTACGGAGGCGTCGGCCGGAAGCCGTGATCGGCACGGCCCGGCCCCCATAGCGGGTGCTGGGCCGAGGCGGCTCCGGTGACCGGCTTCGATGATGCCGGCGACCGGCGCCGAGAGCCCGTGATCGTGTGTCACGAGCGTGTCACGGTGCCGGTCGCCGGGATAAAAGACCTGTTCAGAGGCTAGATGTCATAGTAGAGCTGGAATTCCCAGGGGTGGGGGCGTAGGCGGATGGCGTCGATCTCGTTGGCCCGCTTGTAGTCGATCCAGGTGTCGAGCAGGTCCTGGGTGAAGACCCCGCCAGTGAGGAGGAACGAGCTGTCGTCCTCCAGGGCGGCGAGGGCCTCGTCCAGCGAGCTGGGCACCGTGGGCACGGCGGCGAGAGCTTCGGGCGGCAGGTCGTAGAGGTCCTTGTCCAGCGGATCCGGCGGTTCGATGCGGTTCTGGACGCCGTCCAGCCCGGCCATGAGCATGGCCGAGAAGGCCAGGTACGGGTTGCAGGACGGATCGGGACAGCGGAACTCCAGCCGCTTGGCCTTGGGGCTCTGGCTGTAGAGCGGGATCCGCACCGCGGCCGAACGGTTGCGCTGGCTGTACACCAGGTTGACCGGGGCCTCGAAGCCCGGCACCAGCCGCTTGTAGCTGTTGGTGGTCGGTGCCGCGAAGGCCAGGATGGCTGCGGCGTGGGTCAGCAGGCCGCCGATGTACCAGCGAGCCATGTCCGACAGACCGGCGTAGCCCTTCTCGTCGTAGAACAGCGGCTCGCCGCCCTTCCACAGTGACTGATGGGTGTGCATGCCCGAGCCGTTGTCCTGGAATATCGGCTTGGGCATGAAGGTCACCGTCTTGCCGTACTGCCAAGCCACGTTCTTGACGATGTACTTGTAGAGCATGAGCTTGTCGGCCATGCGCAGCATGGTGTCGAAGCGCATGTCGATCTCGGCCTGGCCGGCGGTGCCCACCTCGTGGTGGTGGATCTCGATCTCGACGCCGGCCTTCTCCAGCTGCAGGATCATCTCCGAGCGGAGATCCTGGAAGTGGTCCATGGGCGGGACCGGGAAGTACCCCTCCTTGTACCGGGGCTTGTAACCCAGGTTGGGGTTCTCTTCGCGGCTGGTGTTCCAGGCGGCCTCGACCGAGTCGACCGAATAGAACGACGAGTGCTCGTCCTGGCCGAACCGCACGTCGTCGAAGATGAAGAACTCGGCCTCGGGCCCGACGTACATGGTGTCGGCCAGACCGGTCGACGTCAGGTAGTCCTCGGCCTTGCGGGCCACGTAGCGCGGGTCACGGCTGTAGGACTCTCCGGTCACGGGATCCTGCACGAAGCAGTTGACGTTCAACGTCTTGTGCTGCCGGAACGGATCGATCACCGCGGTGTTGGGGTCGGGCACCAGGATCATGTCCGATTCCTGGATCTCCTGGAACCCGCGGATCGAGGAACCGTCGAACCCGGAACCCTCCTCGAACACATCGGCGGTCAACTGGGCTGCCGGCATCGAGAAGTGCTGCATCAGTCCCGGCAGATCACAGAAGCGCAGGTCGACGACCTCCACCCCCTCGTCGCGGATCAGCTGCAGGACGTCGTCAGGCGTGCGTTCTTCCACGGTCCCTCCTGTGCAAAACGGATCCGCGCCCCGAGTGCGGTTCTCGGGGCGCGGACGCTAGTCGACAAGTTCTGCCGCTGTGGGACAGATCGGCCCCGAGAATCAGCCCAGAGCGGAGCAGCAGGTCTCGATGATGAGTCGGGTGGTCACGTACGGATCACAGTTGGCGTTGGGTCGCCGGTCCTCGATGTAGCCGCGACCATCGACCTCGACCTGCCAGGGGATGCGGACCGAAGCACCACGGTCGGACACGCCGTAGTTGAACTCGTTCCACGGCGCGGTCTCGTGCATGCCGGTGAGGCGGTGCTCGATGTCGGCGCCGTAGTTCTCGACGTGCAGCTCGGCCCGCTTGGCCAGGGCCTCGCACGCCGTCACGACAGCGTCGTAGTTCTCGCGCATCTTGTTGGTGGAGAAGTTGGTGTGGGCCCCGGCACCGTTCCAGTCGCCCTTGACCGGCTTGGGGTCGAGGGTGGCGGACACGCCGAAGTCCTCAGCGGTGCGGTAGAGCAGCCACCGGGCGATCCACAGCTCGTCGGCCACCTGGGGCGACGCGACCGGTCCGATCTGGAACTCCCACTGGCCGGGCATGACCTCGGCATTGATGCCGGACAGGTGCAGGCCAGCCTTCAGGCAGTTGTCCATGTGGGCTTCGACGACGTCGCGCCCATAGACCTCGTCGGCGCCGACACCGCAGTAGTAGCCGCCCTGGGGAGCCGGGAAGCCGCCGAACGGGAAGCCGTAGGGTCGCCCGTCCTTGAAGAACGTGTACTCCTGCTCGATCCCGAAGATCGACTCCTGGTCCTTGAACTTGGCTGCGATCTCGGCGCACGCCGCCCGGGTGTTGGACGGGTGCGGGGTCATGTCGGTGAGCAGCACCTCGCTCATGACCAGAACGTTGTCGCCGCCACGGATCGGGTCGGGACACGAGAACACCGGCTGGAGCACGCAGTCGGACTTGTCGCCCGGGGCCTGGTTGGTGCTCGAACCATCGAAGCCCCAGATGGGCAACTCGGCGCCATCGGGGAGGATCTTGGTCTTGGAACGAAGCTTCGCGGTCGGCTCCGTGCCGTCGATCCAGATGTACTCGGCCTTGTACGCCATCGGGTGTGGTCCTCCGGGGGTTGCCTTCGTGGGGGGTGCTCCGCGCGAGCCTTGTCCTCCCAGCCATTTGCCGGAGGAACCCTCTCAGCAGGGCGTTTCTCACCTGTTGCCCAGATGTGAACGCTGTGTGAACGGGATCGGCGCAACTTGCGAGCGGTTGACTGCGACCTCAGGATGCCAGACATGGAGAGCACTGAACGCCAGCGCGAATACGTCCTGCGGACGGTCGAGGAGCGGGGCGTCCGCATGGTCCGACTGTGGTTTACCGACGTGTTGGGCCAGCTCAAATCCTTTGCCATCTCCCCGGCGGAGCTGGAGAACGCCTTCGAAGAAGGCATGCGGTTCGACGGCTCCTCCATCGACGGATTCAGCCGGGTGCAGGAGTCCGATGTGCTGGCCCGGCCCGACCCCAACAGCTTCGAGCTGCTGCCCTGGGCCGATCACCTGGGGACCTCGGCTCGGATGTTCTGCGACATCGTCGGCCTGGACGGTTCCGCCTTCTCCGGCGACCCCCGACAGGTGCTCCGTCGCAACCTCGATCGGGCCCGGGAGCGGGGCTTCAGCTTCTACGCCGCCCCGGAGATGGAGTTCTTCTACTTCGCCAACAGCGAGGTCAAGGGTCAGCCCGAGCCTCTCGACCAGGCGTCGTACTTCGACCTGACCACCGCGGACGTTGCCACTGACCTGCGGCAACGCACGATCCACACGCTGGAGGCCATGGGCATCCCGGTTGAGTACAGTTTCCATGAGGATGCGCCCAGTCAGCACGAGATTGATCTTCGTTACACCGATGCTCTGACCATGGCCGACAACGTGATGACGTTCCGGCTGGTGGTCAAGGAGGTGGCGTTGGAGCAGGGGGTACACGCCACCTTCATGCCCAAGCCGCTCACCGGGGTGCAGGGATCGGGCATGCACACCCACTTCTCGCTGTTCGAGGGCGACACCAACGCCTTCTACGACCCCGGCGACGAGATGAACCTGTCCAAGGTGGCTCGTGGCTTCATCGCCGGTCTGCTCCATCACGCCAAAGAGATCACCGCTGTCACCAACCAATGGGTGAACTCCTACAAGCGCCTGGTGATCGGCTATGAGGCTCCGGTCTATGTTTCGTGGGCCCGCAACAACCGTTCAGTAATCGTCAACATCCCCCCGATCAAACGGGGTAAAGCGGAGAACACTCGGGTCGAGTTCCGAGCCCCGGATGTCGCCACCAACCCGTACCTGGCATTCTCGGTCATCCTCGCCGCCGGCCTCAAGGGCGTCGAGGAGGGTTATGAGCTACCTGCGGAAACGTCTACCAACCTGTACCAGCTGACCCTCGAGGAGCGCATGGCCGAGAAGATCGACTTGCTCCCACAGTCGCTCTCCGATGCACTCAACGCCATGGAGCATTCGGAATTGGTGGCGGAGGCATTGGGCGAACACGTCTTCGAGTGGTTCATTCGGAACAAGAGGGCGGAGTGGTTGGACTACAAGACACAAGTAAGTCAGTTTGAGCTCGACCGCTACCTGCCCAGACTGTGACCATGACGGTCGCCGACGGTCTCCGTGGTCCCTCGCCGGGCCGCGCGCTGCTCACGATGGAACCACTGCTGCTGTTCCCGGACCCCACGCCGCCCGAGCTGGCGCAGGCGTTGGATCTCGCCGGCTACCCGTGGAAGGCCGTCAGCGACGAGCGGGCGGCGGCTCGGGCCGAGCCTGACGACGGCTGGTCCGGCGCGCTGGTCGTGGCCGCCCTCGATCCCGAGGGGGCGTTCGCGCTGTGCCGTTCCTTGCGCAAGCGGGACGTTCCGCTGGAGCCGCTGCTGCTGTTGGTCTCGGGGGCCCAGCTGGTCGACCTGGAGCTGAGGGACGAGCTCTTCGACGACTTCTGCCTGTATCCGTTTCAGCCTCTGGAGTTGGAGGCGCGGATCAAGCACCTCTTTTGGCGCTCGGGTCGAGGCACGCAGCCGGAGCTGGTCGAGTACGGCGTCCTGGTCCTCAACCTCGAGACCTACCAGGCCCAGATCGAGGGCCGT
>DASXTK010000105.1:0-5485 GCA_036505485.1 Acidimicrobiales bacterium | reverse complement strand
GGCGGACAAGAAGGACGTCGGTCGTGACGTCACCGAGACAACTGAGTCGAACGGGGCCGGGTTCAGCGCCCATCCTTCGAACGAGACCAACACCGCCGGGATGTCGAAGGCGGCGACGGTCAAACCCGAGCTCACCGAGGTGGCGATCTACGACTCGGCTGACGCCACGGAACCGTCACAGACCCTCAACAACCCCGACGAGTACGGCACGCCGATCACGTTCCTGGTCGACAGCAACGACACCAGCGGTGCTCGTCTGCCGGTGTACCTGCCGCTTCCACCCAACGGCTCCAAGGGCTGGATCAACGCCAGCGACGTCACCACGATCGACAACCCCTACGCCGTCAAGGTCGAGCTGGCCGCCCACAAGATGACCGTGACCAAGGCCGGCGAGAACATCGTCGACACCGCCGTGGCCGTGGGTCGGTCCGGGCGCGAGACCCCCCTCGGGCTGTACTTCGTGACCGAGCTGCGCGAGGCGCCGAACCCTGACGGGGACTATGGGCCCTACGCCTACGGCATCTCCGGGTTCGGGAGTGCGGACGCCGCCGCCGAGTTCGGCATCGCCGAGGTCGGCATCCACGGGACCAACAAACCGGAGTTGATCGGCACCGACGTCAGCAGCGGCTGCATTCGGGTGCCCAACGACATCATCACCCAGATGGCCGGCCTGCTCCCGCTCGGAACCCCGGTCGAGATCGTCGCCTAGCGCGCCAAGGGACGTCACCCTCGGGCGGAATCAGGCGGCGTTCGAGCCGCGGCGCAGCCGCCGGGGGATGTCCCGCATCCGCACCTGGGACGCCACGGGCACGCCATCGCGGGCCGCCAGCTCCTTGCACAGCCGGTAGGTGGTCCAGCCCGCGATCGGGGGCAGAACCAGCAGTCCAATGCGGAACGACCACAGCACTGCATTCACCGACAGACCAAAGGTCTGAGCCAGCACATCGGCCCCGGCGCCCAGGAAGCACAGGGTGTAGAAGGACAGGGTCGCCACCCCGAGCGCGGTCCGCACCGGCCGCTGACGGGGCCGATCCACCAGGTGGTGCTCGTCGTAGTCGCCGGTCACCCGGGCTTCCAGGAACGGCCAGGCGTACAGCAGCGTGAAGGTCATCCCGGCCAGCAGGACCCCGGGGAAGAACGGGTTCGGTATCTCGAAGCCGAAGGCCCGGATCTCCCATCCAGGCATGATCCGCAAAGCCCCGTCCAGCCAGGCCATGTACCAGTCGGGTTGGCTGGCCGAGGACACCTCGGCCGGATCGAACGGTCCGTAGATCCAGATGGGGTTGATCTGGAACACGCCGCCGAGGAAGGACACCACCGCGGCGGTCAGGAAGAACAGCCCCAGGGCCTTGGCCGCATAGGTGGGCCACATCTTCTTGCCCACCACGTTGTTCTCGCGGCGACCAGGACCCGAGAACTGGGTGTGCTTCTGGCGCACGATGATCCAAAGGTGGGCGGTCAGCAGGACCACGATCACCGCGGGGATCAACAGGATGTGGATCACGTAGAGACGCTCGATGATGTCCGGCCCTGGGAACTCACCGCCGAACAGCAGCGAGGTGATCCACGTCCCGATCAGCGGGATCGACAGCGTGATGGAGTAGACGATGCGCAGACCGGTCCCCGACAGCTGGTCGTCGAGCAGCGAGTAGCCGGCCAAGCCGTTGAACATCGCCAGCACCAGCAGGGTGACCCCGATCATCCAGTTGATCTCGCGGGGCCGGCGGAACGCGCCGGTGAAGAACACCCGGGCCAGGTGGACCACGATCGACGCCAGGAACAGCAGCGCGGCCCAGTGGTGGATCTGCCGCATGACCAGCCCGGCCCGCACGTCGAAGCTCAGCTCCAGGGCCGAGCGGTAGGCCTCGGACATCTCCACCCCCCGCAGGGCCTCATAGCTGCCCTGGTAGGTGGTCAGGTTGGCGCTGGGGTCGAAGAAGAAGGTGAGGTAGACCCCGGTCAGCAGGAGGATGATGAAGCAGTAGAGCGCCAGCTCGCCGATCATGAACGACCAGTGGTCCGGGAACACCTTGTTGAGGACGGTCCGCGCCAGCTTGGCCGTGCCCAGGCGGGAGTCGATCCAGCGGGCCAGCCGACGGGTCAGCACGACGACGCCTGCACGTCAGCGATCCCGGTCCCAGAAGCCCGGGCCGACCGGACCGGAGAAGTCGCCCTGCGCCACCAGGTAGCCGTCGTCGTCGACGGCCAGCGGCAGCTGCGGCAGCGAACGGGCCGCCGGACCGAAGACCGGGCGGGCACCTTCGAGGACATTGAACGTCGACTGGTGGCAGGGGCACAGCAGCAAGCCGACCTCGGCCTGGTAGAGCCCCACCGGACAGCCCACGTGCGTGCACAGCTTGGAGTAGGCCACCACGCCGTCGACCGTCCAGTCCTCCCGACCCGCAACGGGCTGGAAGTCCTGGCTGGCGCGGGTACGGATCAGCAGGGTGGGCGAATCGGGGGCGTCGACGTGACCTTCGGGCCACACGGTGACCACGCCATCACGTGGTAGCTCGCCCGGCTTGAGCGGCTTGCCGTCGGCCTGCACCACCCGGATGTTCCCGGGGGCATACGGGGTGCGCTTCAGTCCGACCCCGGGTCGGGGCCCCAGCGAGCGGATCGGGAACAGCAGCGCGCCGCCGAAGGCGATGAGCGCCCCGGTAGCGCTGGCCAGCAAGAACCTCCTGCTGCGCAGGCTCGTCTCCCCGGCCTCGAAGTCGCGCCGGAACGCCTCGATGTCCTCTTCGCTCGAGGCCAGCGGCTCGCGCTCCTCGCTGACCTCCTCGCCGGGCATGTAGTGCTTGGCCCACAGGACGATGCCGCAACCGATCCCGCCGCTGGTCACCGCCAGCAGGATCCCTTCGAGTTGGTTCTGGCCGCCCTGCCAATAGACGACGGCCAGGCCCAGCGCGGCAAGCATGGCGACGAGGAAGCAGGCCGATGCACCCTTCTCGGCGGTCACGGCTGTTCCTCCTTCGGCTTGCGGCTCGGGATCGGGGCCCGGGTGCCGATCCACAGGACCAGCCCGATGAAGGCCACCATCCCGACCATCCAGGCCACGAAACCCTCGGGGATCGGGCCGGTACGGCCGATCGGCAGCCCGCCCGGATCCTCGGGGTTGTCGAGATAGCGGACGTAGCGGACCAGGTTGTTGAGATCCTTCTTGCTGAGGGTGTCCGGGCCGAACACCGGCATCTGGCCTGGACCGACCCGCACCGCGGCGGCGATCTGCTCCGGCGTCGCCGACCCCAACGCCGGGGCGGCCCGGCCGTAGCTCAGCGCCCCACCGCTTCCCGAGGCGCTGTGGCAGGCCTGGCAGTTGGCTCGGTAGACCTCGCCGCCCTCGGCCAAGTCGGCGTTGGCCGGGTCGAGGCGGGGCAGTTCCGGCCCGTCGCCCAGCGATGCGACGTACTGGACCAGGGCGTCGATCTCCTCGGGTGTGTAGGCCGGTTCCTTACGCTTGGGTTCCTCGGTGCTGCTCGCTGCCGGCATCCGGCCCGTCGACAGGTAGAAGTAGGCGCCGGCGGCCCCGGCATGCTGCAACGACGGCCCACCGGCACCGCCGTCCTTGATCTCGACCCCGCCGCCGTCCGATCCATGGCAGCTGGAGCAACCGGTGGCGTAGAGCCTGGCGCCCTTGTCGATCACCTGCTGGTCCGGTTGCTGCTGGGCCGAGGCTGCGAACGGGGTTGCCACCGCAGTGGTGATCCCCACCGCGGCGATGGCCAGGAGTCGACCCCGGACTCTCATTTGAGCAGGTAGATCGTGGAGAACATGGCCACCCACACCACGTCCACGAAGTGCCAGTAGGAGCCGCACACCTCCATGATCGGGCCGGCGCTCGCTCGGGATCGTCCGGAGATCGTGACCGCCACCGCGCCCATCAGGATGAGCCCGCCCAGCACGTGCAGACCGTGGAAGCCGGTCATCAGGTAGAAGATCGAGCCGTAGGCGTTGTCGTCGAGCCGGAACGGGGCCTGGGCCCATTCGACGGCCTGGTTGGTCAGGAACAGCGCGCCCAGCAGTGCGGTGATCCCCAGCCAGGTGATGGCCTGGCGCTTGCGGCCCGGCTGCTTGGCCAGGCCCACGGCGTGGTGCATGGTTCCGCTGGAAGCCACCAGCGCCACGGTGGCCAGGGCCGTGCGACCGGTCTCCAGCTCCACACCCGCGGGCGGCCAGACGTCGTTGACCGAGCGCAGGGTGAAGTACGCCGCGAACAAGCCTGCGAAGAACATCAGCTCGGACGCAAGCCACACGACCACGCCGACGTGCAATGTCGACAACGTCGTGGAGCCGGTGCCTCCGGGGGCCTCGGTGGTCACCGCCACGCCGACGTTTCTACCAGACGCCCCTACCCACGGTGCGGGACCCTCGAGGGGCTACGGTCGGGAGGTGTCCGGTCCGACACCTGCCGAGCTTGTGACCGGTTGGGGATTCGATCCCGGCGCCGCTTTGGCGGTGACGCTGGCCGGTGGGTTGTACGTGGTGGGGGTGCGGAGGCTGGCCCGGCGGGGACGCCGTTGGTCGCCGGCTCGCAGCGCGGCCATGACTGGAGCCCTGGCCGCCGCCGTTGTGGCCACCCAGTCCGGCATCGGCCGCTACGAGGGCGACCGGTTCTGGATCCACATGGTGCAGCACGTCCTGCTGGGCATGGTCGTTCCGCTGCTCATCGTGTTGGCCGCCCCGCTGACGCTGGCGTTGCAGACCGGACACCCGGGGACCCGCCGGCTGCTGCGACGGACCCTGCACAGCCGGGCGGTCGGCGTGCTGGCCCACCCGGCGGTGGGGTGGTGCCTGTTCGGCGGTGGCCTCGTGATCCTGTACCTGACGCCGTTGCTGGATGTCGCGGCCCGCAACAACCTGGTGCACCTGGGGGTCCACAGCCACATCGTGGGGACGGGGCTGTTGTTCCTGGCGCCGTTGGTCGGCGTCGATCCCCTACCGGTGCGGCTGGCCCCTCCGGCCCGGCTGCTGGCGCTCCTGGCCGCGGTGCCGTTCCACGCCTTCGTGGCGCTGGCGATGATCTCGAGCCGGACGCCACTGGCCCCGACCGCGTACCCCGACGTGGCTGACCAACGCACCGCGGCCGCCCTGTTCTGGGGAGCCGGCGAGCTGTTCACCCTGGTCGCCGCCGCGGTCATCGTCCGCCAGTGGTGGACCGCCGAACAGCGCGCCGCCCAGCGGGAGCCGGCGTTGGTCTAGTCGCGGGTGTTGAACCGGCGTTGGTCTAGTCGCGGGTGTTGAAGTGGTTCATGGCGGCGTCGACACCCTCGTGGATGATCATCTCGGCGGCGTCGGCGGCCTCGACCACTGCGACGTCGAGCTCGGCCCGCTCGGACTTTCCGGGCCGGCGCAGCACGTGGCCGGCACCGGCCTCCTTGCTGGACGGCTTCCCGACGCCGATCCGCACCCGTAGGAACTCGTCGGTGCGCAGATGGGCCTTGACCGAGCGCAGCCCGTTGTGGCCGGCCAGTCCGCCGCCGCG
>DASXTK010000104.1:0-4104 GCA_036505485.1 Acidimicrobiales bacterium | reverse complement strand
GGTGAGCGTGGCCCTGGTGGACGCGGCCGTCGGGGACACCATCCTGGTCCACGCCAAGGAGGCCATCGCCAGGCTCGGAGGTGCCGCCAGTGGGTCGTGACGGCGCCGGTGTGGAGTCCCTGTATCCCTTCCTTTACCCGGGAAGCTCCGACCTGGACGACGTGCTCGACCAGGTCCGCAAGTCCACCGTCGACAAGGTGGCCGAGATCATCGAGCTGCGCCGGCTCACCGTGCGGCGGGACTCGGCACGGCTTGCCGACTGCGCCCGGGCGATGGCCAGGTCGTTCTCCGGCGGCGGGCGGCTGTTCGCCTTCGGCAACGGCGGCAGCTCCACCGACGCCCAGGCCGTCGCCACCACCTTCCTGCACCCGCGACCCGGCGGCCGGGTCCTGCCGGCCCTGTCCCTGACCGATGACATCGCCGTGGTCACGGCCCTGGCCAACGACGTCGGCTTCGACGTCGTGTTCGCCCGTCAGATCGCCGCCTTCGGCCGGCCCGGCGACATCGCCGTGGGCCTGTCGACCAGCGGCAACTCCGACAACCTCGTCCGCGCGTTCGAGGAGGCGAGCCGGCGCGGGCTGCTCACCATCGGTCTGGCCGGCTACCAGGGCGGCAAGATGGCCGAGCTCGACACCATCGACTACCTGTTCGTGGTTCCTTCGTCCTCGGTCCACCGGATCCAGGAGGCACAGACCACCGTCTACCACGTCCTGTGGGAGCTGACCCAGGCGGCCCTGAAGGCGTCCGGCGGCTCCTGAGCGACCCTGTCACGAGGTGGTGAAGCGGCATGGCAGCAGGCACCGAGCAGGAAGAGGCCGTCGTCCACATCCTGTGGATCAATGCCGGCCTGAGCTGTGACGGCGACTCGGTCGCGCTCACGGCGGCGACCCAGCCGAGCATCGAGGAGATCGCCCTCGGGGCGCTGCCCGGCCTGCCCAAGGTGGCCGTCCACTGGCCCCTGATCGACTTCGAGTGCGGGCCCAACGCGGGCGCCGACGACTTCCTCGAGTGGTTCTTCAAGGCCGACCGGGGCGAGCTGGAGCCGTACGTGCTGGTCGTCGAGGGCTCGATCCCCAACGAGGCGATCAAGCGCGAGGGCTACTGGTGCGGCTTCGGCAACAACCCCGACACCGGCCAGCCCATGACCACCAGCGAGTGGATCGACCGCCTCGCCCCCAAGGCGCTGGCGGTGCTCGCCGTCGGCACCTGCGCCACCTACGGCGGCATCCACGCCATGGCCGGCAACCCCACCGGCGCCATGGGCGTCCCCGACTACCTGGGCTGGAGCTGGACGTCCAAGGCCGGCATCCCGATCGTGTGCGTGCCCGGCTGCCCGATCCAGCCCGACAACCTGTCGGAGACCATCCTGTACCTGCTCTACCAGGCGGCCGGCCAGGCCCCGATGATCCCGCTCGACGAGGCCCTGCGGCCCACCTGGCTGTTCGGCATGACCGTGCACGAGGGCTGCGACCGGGCCGGCTACTACGAGCAGGGCGACTTCGCCACCGAGTACGGGTCGCCCAAGTGCCTGGTCAAGATCGGCTGCTGGGGGCCGGTGGTCAAGTGCAACGTGCCCAAGCGGGGCTGGCTGAACGGGGTCGGCGGCTGCCCCAACGTCGGCGGCATCTGCATCGGCTGCACCATGCCCGGCTTCCCGGACAAGTTCATGCCGTTCATGGACGAGCCGCCCGGCAGCAAGGTGTCGACCGCTGCCAGCGGCATGTACGGGACGGTGATCCGCAGCCTGCGCGCGGTCACGGCCAGGACGGTGGACAAGGAGCCCAAGTGGCGGAAGACGGGTCGAGAGCTGACCACCGGCTACCGTCCGAACTGGTGAGCGGGAGGGGACGGCGATGACCACGACCGACCGCGCTGCGACCGGTGACGGCCTTGTCGAGATGGCCTGGGACCCGATCACCCGCATCGTCGGCAGCCTCGGGATCTACACCAAGATCGACTTCAAGCAGAAGCGTGTCGCCGAGTGCTTCTCGACCTCGTCGATCTTCCGCGGCTACTCCATCTTCATGAAGGGCAAGGACCCGCGCGACGCCCACTTCATCACCAGCCGCATCTGCGGCATCTGCGGCGACAACCACGCCACCTGCTCGGTCTACGCCCAGAACATGGCCTACGGCGTACGCCCGCCCCACCTGGGCGAATGGATCATCAACCTGGGCGAGTCGGCCGAGTACATGTTCGACCACAACATCTTCCAAGAGAACCTGGTCGGGGTCGACTACTGCGAGCGCATGGTCAGGGAGACCAACCCGGGGGTGCTGGAGCAGGCCAACCGGACCGAGTCGCCCCACGCCGCCGACCACGGCTACCGGACCATCGGCGACATCATGCGCTCGCTGAACCCGCTGGAAGGCGAGTTCTACCGCGAGGCGCTGCAGGTCAGCCGCTCCACCAGGGAGATGTTCTGCCTGATGGAGGGCAGGCACGTCCACCCCTCGACGCTGTACCCGGGCGGCGTCGGCACGGTCGCCACCGTGCAGCTGTTCACCGACTACCTGACCCGGCTGATGCGCTACGTGGAGTTCATGAAGCGGGTCGTGCCCATGCACGACGACCTGTTCGACTTCTTCTACCAGGCGCTGCCCGGCTACGAGCAGGTCGGCCAGCGGCGGGTGCTGCTGGGCTGCTGGGGGAGCCTCAACGACCCCGAGTTCTGCGACTTCAAGTACGAGAACATGACCAGCTGGGGCCGCAAGATGTTCGTGACCCCGGGTGTCGTGGTCGACGGCAGGCTGGTCACCGACGACCTGACCAAGATCAACCTGGGCATCCGCATCCTGCTGGGCAGCTCCTACTACCAGGACTGGGAAGACCAGCCGATGTTCGTGACCGAGGACCCCCTCGGCAACCCGGTCGACCGGCGCCACCCCTGGAACCAGCACACCATCCCCAAGCCCCAGAAGCGCGACTTCGACAACAACTACTCCTGGGTGATGTCGCCGCGCTGGTTCGACGGCACCGACCACCTGGCCCTCGACACCGGCGGCGGGCCGATCGCCCGGCTGTGGTCGACCGCCCTCTCGGGCCTGGTCGACATCGGCTACATCAAGGCCACCGGCAGCAGCGTGGTCATCAACCTGCCAAGGACGGCCACCAGGCCCGAGGCGTCGTTCGAGTGGAGGATCCCGCGGTGGTCCAACGCCATCGAGCGCAACCGGGCCCGCACCTACTTCCAGGCCTACGCGGCCGCCGCGGCCCTGCACTTCACCGAGAAGGCGCTGGCCGAGATCCGGGCCGGCCACACCAAGACCTGGGAGACCTTCAAGGTGCCCGACGAGGCGATCGGCTGCGGCTTCACCGAGGCCGTCCGGGGCGTGCTCTCCCACCACATGGTCATCCGCAACGGCAAGATCGCCAACTACCACCCCTACCCGCCGACGCCGTGGAACGGCAGCGTCCGCGACACCTACGGCACCCCCGGCCCCTACGAGGACGCCGTCCAGAACACCCCGATCTTCGAGGAGAACCCGCCGGAGAAGTTCAAGGGCATCGACATCATGCGGACGGTCCGCAGCTTTGACCCGTGCCTGCCCTGCGGGGTCCACATGTACCTGGGCGACGGCAACGTGGTGAAGAGGCTGCACTCGCCGACCATGCTCAACCAGGGGTAGCGGCCCATGGCTGAGGGGCGCGACCTGCGTACGGTCGGCACGCGGATCGAGGAGCTGCTCGGCCGGCTCCGCGACCGTGGAGACCCGACCACCGCGGAGTCCGCCGAGGAGGTCGTGCGCCTCGTCGTCGAGTTCTACGGGGCCGCATTCGCGAGAACGGTCGAGCTGGCCGGGCCCGAAGTCCTCGAACGGCTCGTGGAGGACGAGCTGGTTGCCAGCCTGCTCGTCCTCCACGACCTCCATCCCAAGGACACCGAGACCCGGGTGCTGGAGGCGCTGGACCAGGTCCGCCCCTACCTCGGCTCCCACGCCGGTGGGGTCGAGCTGCTCGGGGTCGACCCCGAGGGCGTCGTGTGGCTGCGCCTGGAGGGCAGCTGCGACGGCTGCCCGTCCTCCACCATGACGGTCAAGCTGGCCATCGAGCGGGCCATCGAGGAGGCCGCCCCGGAGGTGACCGCCGTCGAGGTCGAGAACC
>DASXTK010000103.1:0-2719 GCA_036505485.1 Acidimicrobiales bacterium | reverse complement strand
ACGTTCGGCAGCCGGCCCATGGGCGACTTGGCCACCTCGGCCGACTGCAGGTCCGGGTGCAGGGCATCGGTGAATCGAGTGCCCGTGACCATCCCCATGGACAGCGTGTTGACCCTGATCCCGTGGGGTCCGCCTTCGTGGGCGCAACTGCGCGTCAGCACGTTGAGGCCGCCCTTCGACACGGCGTACGGCGTCTCGATTCCATGCCCGCCGATGTCGGGTGCATAGGTCGAGACGTTCAGGATCGCCCCGGGAAGGCTGGCGTCACGCAGCTGCCGCATCACCTGGCGGGACAGCATCCACGGTCCGTTGAGGTTCACGTCCATGACCCGGTCCCAGACGGCCGGGTCGTATTCGAAGATCGAGCCCAGCACGTTGTACGCCGCGTTGTTGACCAGGATGCTGATGGGTCCGAGCGCCTGCCGCACCCAATCGGTGACTTCGACGATCTGCTCCCGGTCGCCGGCATCGAGCGTCCGCGCGACCGCGCGGCCGTCGTACTCGGCCGAGAGCTTCTCGGCCACCTCCTGGGCGCGGCCGGCGTGGGAGTCGGTCACCACCACCGTCGCTCCGTCGTGGACGAGGCGGGTGGCGATCGCCCTGCCGATGCCGTCGCCCGCCGCAGCGGTCACCAATGCGATCCGACCTTCCATGCCAGCCATCATAGGGGTTAATTCGCTAAATCAATATATTCATCTTGCGATAGCGCTGGGCCGAGGCTACCGTGGCTTCATGGCGATCATCGAGAGCTCGGTAGGCAAGCTGCCCTACCTGATGACGGACTTCGACCAGCACTCCTACGAGGCGCCCGACGCGTTCACCCGGTTCATGCCGAAGCGCAAGCTGCACACAGCGGTGCGACCGATCACGGTGGCCGGGTACGACCGCAAGGTGCTGCTCGCGAATGACCGGATCGTCACCGCCCTGGAGAACGACCTCGACCAGGCCTACGTGCCGGGCTCGCTGGTCGAGATGCTCAAGCAGCGCGCCTCGGGTGAGGCGACCGACTCCGATCGCTTCTACGAGCCGATCCAGCCGGAGTACCTCGACCGCGACAAGCGGCTGGCCCAGCTGGCCGAGCAGCAGATCGAGAAGTCGATCATGTACCCGGGAGGCTGGGGCCTTCTCGCCGAGGCCTACCTCGAGGGAGTCGATCCGCTCTACGACAACATCGAGTCGTTCAACCGGTGGATCGACGAGGACTGGGGCTTCGCCTACCAGGACACGATCTACGCCCCCGCGATGCTCTCGATGCGCGACCTCGACCGCGCCTGCCAGGAGCTGGACCGGGTGCTCGACAAGGGCGCCCGGTTCGTGGTGCTGCCGGCCGGACCGGCGTACGGCCGCTCCCCCGGCGACCCGTACTTCGACCCCTTCTGGGCGCGCATCAACGAGGCGAAGGCAGTCGTCTGCTACCACATCTCGGAGTTCCACTACCAGGCCAACGTCGCCTCCCACTGGGGCTGGGGCCTGGTGCCGCCGTTCCAGTTCTCGGCCTGGCAGTGGCAGAACACTTACGGCGAGCGCCCGATCACCGACACCTTGTCGGCACTGATCTTCGACAACCTCTTCGGCCGCTTCCCCAACATCAAGGTGCTGGTCAGCGAGTTCGGCGCCGAGTGGGTGCCGCACTTCATCCGGCACATGGACAAGAGCCGCGGGATGGGACGCAACGGCACCTGGCTGGGTGGCCAGCTGACCGAGCGACCCAGCACCATCTTCAAGAAGCATGTCCGCGTCGTGCCCTACCCCGAGGACGACACGGTGGGCATGATCGAGCGACTCGGCTCCACCGAGACCCTGCTGATGGGGTCGGACTGGCCCCACGCCGAAGGGCTCCGCGAGCCCGCCGACTTCTTCGCGCGGGTGGAGAAGCTCGGCGACGAGAACCGGCGCCTCTTCCTCCGTGAGAACGGCCTGAAGCTGCTCGCCGGCACATGACGGCGACCGTCGACCGCCTGCTCGACCTCCTCGACGTACGCCCCCAGGGCAACCTGGTCTTCTCCGGCACCCCGTCCGGATCTGCCCGGCCCCGGGTCTTCGGAGGTCAGGTCGTGGGCCAGGCCCTGGCGGCCGCGGGTGCCACGGTCGACCGACGGCGCCGACCGCACTCCCTGCACGCCCACTTCCTGCGCGCCGGGTCATCGGCCGAGCCCATCGAGTACGTCGTGTCGGTGCTCCGCGAGGGCCGGTCGTTCTCCACAAGGGAGGTGCGGGCCAGCCAGGGTGCGGAGCCGATCTTCACGATGACGGCCTCGTTCCACGAGCCCGAACCCGGACTCGACCACCAGCTCTCCACCCCGGCCGCACCGCCGCCGGACACCCTGCGCAGCATCACCGAGCACCCCGAGGTCTGGCCGGACATCTACAGGGAGTGGACGTCGGTCGACATCCGACCCGTCCCGCCCCACCCCGATCACCCCCACGGCTCGCGCGCGTGGCTGCGCGTGACGGCACCCCTGCCCGACGACCCGCTGCTGCACGCCTGTGTCCTGGCCTGCATCAGCGACCTGACCCTGCTGTCGGCGACGCTGGTCCCGCATGGCATCCCGCCACGGCACGAGGACCACCAGCTCGCCTCACTGGACCACTCGGTCTGGTTCCACCGCGACTGCCGGGCCGACGACTGGCTGCTCTTCGACCAGACCACGCCGTCGATGTGCGACTCGCTGGGTCTCGCGCACGGGCGGCTCCTGACGACGGACGGGACCCTCGTCGC
>DASXTK010000102.1:0-21496 GCA_036505485.1 Acidimicrobiales bacterium | reverse complement strand
CGCCAGGGAACACTCCCCCGACCGCAACGACTGGCCCGCCAGGTGCAGCGCCACCAGCGACGACGAACACGCCGTATCCACGGTGACCGCCGGACCCTCCAACCCCAACACATACGCCACCCGACCCGACGCCACGCTGGCGGTCACACCCGCCATCACCGAGCCTTCGACGTTCTCGGCGGCCTCCGCCAGCAGGGTCCCGTAGTCCCCGGGTGGCGAGACCAGACCCACGAACGTTCCCGTGTCGCTTCCGTGAAGCGAGTGTGGGTCGATGCCGGCCCGCTCCAACGCCTCCCACGCCACCTCCAACAGCAACCGCTGCTGCGGATCCATCGCCAACGCCTCACGTGGCGAGATCCCGAACAACCCCTCATCGAACCCCGCCGCATCCTGCAGGAACCCGCCGCGGTGGGCGAAGCCTCCCCCGTCGGCGGCCAGCCAGGACTCCCAGCCCCGATCCACCGGGAAGCCGGCGATGGCGTCCCGGCCCGAGACCACCAGGTCCCACAGTCCCTCGGGGGACGACACCCCACCGGGGAACCGACACCCGACGCCCACGATCGCTATCGGCTCGTCGGATCCCGAGGAGCGCACCGCGGGCACCGAAGCCGACCGGACACCCTTCATTTCCGCCAGCAGTTCCGCGGCCAACGCCGCGGGGGTCGGATGATCGAACACCACCGCGGCCGGCATCCGCAGCCCGAGCACCTCGTTGAGCCGGTTGCGCAGCTCGACCGCGGTGACCGAGTCGAACCCGAGGTCCTTGAAGGCCCGGTCGGTCTCGATGACGTCCGGCCCGGCGTAGCCCAGGATGGCCGCGGCCTCCGATCGCACGAGCTGCACGAGGTTGCGCCGAGACTCGGACGGATTCAATCCAGCCACGTCGAGGGGGCTCCCCCGGATCGGTTCCCCGGGCGTAGGCGCCGGCTCGACCACCGGGGAGCGCAGGGCCGAGGTCGGCCAGTGGCGCTGATGTTGGAAGGCGTAGGTGGGCAGATCGATCAGCTGGGCGCCGGTGTCGCGGTACAGAGGTGTCCAGTCGACCGGGGCGCCTCGGACCCAGGCCTGAGCAAGGGCGGACAGGAGCGTTTCGGGTTCGTCGCGGCCTGGACGGAGGACCGGCACCGCGTGGAGGTCGGCGTCGGGCTCGAGGTTGTCACCGGCCAGGGCTGCGAGCTGGCCGTCGGGTCCGACCTCGATCAGCGTGGCGATCCCCTCCGCCGCCATGGCCCGGACCGCGTCGCCGAAGCGGACGGCGCGGCGAGCTTGATCCACCCAATAGGCCGGGGTGCAGCCGGCGACCAGGGTGCCGGTCACCGTCGAGACCCACCGCAGCGCCGGCGGTCGGTGCTCGACGCTCGCCGCTACCTCGCGCAACTCGGCGAGGATCGGCTCGACCAACGGTGAGTGGAACGCATGGCTCACCCGCAACCGCTTCGCTCGGCGCCCGTCCTGCTGCCAGCGGAGGGCTATCGCCTCGGCGATCTCCTGGTCACCGGACAGCGCCACCGATGCCGGACTGTTCACCGCCGCCACGGCCACCCGGTCCTCCACGCCCGCGATGAGGTTGGTGGCCTCGGCCTCGGACGCATCCAGCGCCACCATCGCTCCGCCCGGGGCCAGGGTCTGCATCAGGCGGCCCCTTGCGGCCACGAGTCGACACGCGTCCTCCAGCGAGAGCACCCCCGCGGCGTGGGCCGCCGCCAGCTCCCCGACCGAATGGCCCACGACCACGTCGGGAACGAGGCCGAACGATTCCAACAGGCGGGCCAGCGCCACCTCGAGGGCGAACAGCCCCACCTGGGCGAAGATCGTTTCGTCCAGAAGCGACCCGTCGGTGCCCAGGACCAGAGACCGGAGGGACTCGACGCCCAGGTCGAGGTCCAACAGGGCGCAGACCTCGTCAAAGGTGTCGGCGAAGACCGGGTAGGCGTCGTACAGACCCCGGCCCATTCCGGGCCGTTGGGATCCCTGGCCGGAGAACACGAACCCGACCCGTCCGGTCCTGGTCACCCCGCCGGTGATGCTGTGGGCGGTCCGGCGCCCTGCGGCCAGTGCCTCTAGACCAGCGACGGCCGCCGTCCGGTCATCGGCCAGGACCACGGCCCGATGGTCCAGGGCAGCCCGGGACTTCTGCAGGGACCAACCCACGTCCACAAGGTCAGCTGACGTCTCGAGGGTCGCCGTCAGGCGATCCGCCTGCGGCGGCAACGCACCGGGCGAGGCTCCCGATAGCAGCAACGGCACCGGCCGTGTAACCAACGACGAACTTGCCCCCGAAACCCGTGGTTGGCCACGGGTTTCGGGGGCAAGTTCGGCAGCTTCGAGGATGACGTGGGCGTTGGTACCGCTTATTCCGAAGGAGGAGATGCCGGCGCGGAGGGGGCGGTCGGGGGTGTTCCAGGGGTGGGGCTTGGTTAGGAGATCTACCTGGCCGGTGGACCAGTCGACGTGGGGGGTGGGTTCCTCCGCGTGGAGCGTCGCCGGTAACACGCCGTGGCGCATGGCCATCAACATCTTGATCACACCGGCCACACCCGCCGCGGCTTGGGTGTGGCCTAGGTTCGATTTCACCGAGCCCAACCACAGAGGACCGTCGCGGTCCTGGCCGTAGGTGGCCAAGATCGCTTCCGCCTCGATCGGATCACCCAACACGGTTCCGGTGCCGTGGGCCTCAACCACATCGACTTCGGACGGCAGCAACCCGGCGTCGGCCAGTGCCCGGCGGATCACCCTCTGTTGGGACAAGCCGTTGGGCGCCGTCAGGCCGTTCGACGCACCGTCCTGATTGATCGCCGAACCGCGGACCAACCCCCAGATCCGGTGGCCACGAGCCAAGGCATCCGACTGCCGCTCCAACACCACCACACCGACGCCCTCGGACCACCCCGTCCCGTCCGCTCCGGCCCCAAATGCCTTACAGCGTCCGTCCGCCGCCAATCCGCCGACGGCAGCGAACTCGGCGAACATCCCCGGCGTCGTCATCACCGTGACCCCGCCCGCCAGCGCCAGGGAGCACTCGCCCGACCGCAACGCCCGCCGGGCCAAGTGCAGGGCCACCAACGACGACGAACACGCCGTATCCACGGTCACCGCCGGACCCTCCAAGCCCAGCACATATGCCACCCGACCCGACACCACGCTCCCCAACCCGCCGGTCAGCGTGACCCCCTCGGCGCCCGAGTCCGGCCGCCACAGCCGATAGTCGCTTCCGGCCAACCCGGCGAACACCCCGGTGTCGCTGCCGTGCAAGGAGGTCGGGTCGATCCCGGCCCGCTCCAGCGCCTCCCACGCCACCTCCAACAGGAGACGCTGCTGCGGATCCATGGCCAGCGCCTCACGTGGCGACACCCCGAACAACCCGCCATCGAACCCGGCGGCATCGGCCAGGAAGCCGCCTTGACGAACGAACGAACCGGAATCGTCGTCCAGCCACGTCTCCCAGCCCCGATCCTCCGGGAACTCCGACACCACGTCCCGGCCGCCGGCCACGACCTCCCACAACTCCTCGGGGGACGACACCCCGCCCGGGAACCGGCAGCCCACCCCCACGATGGCTACGGGATCGTCGTCTTGGGATTCCAACTCCCGCACCCGAGCCTGGGTGCGGTGCAGATCGGCCGTCACCCGTTTGAGGTACCGGAGCAGCCGTTCGTCCACCATCAGGGGGCCTCGCCGAACTCCCTGTCGATGAAGTCGAACACCTCCTGGGCATCAGCGGAGCGGAGCTCGTCCTCGATCCGTCGATGGGTTCCGCTGCTGTTGTCTCGGTTCCCCCACCGGGCGAGGACCCGTTCGAGGCCGGTCTTGACCTCCTGGCCGACGGTCTCGGTAGCGAGGATTGCCTCCAGCTCCGTGAGGTGGCGGAGGGCGGCCTCGTCCGGCGACGGCGCCGGAGGTACAAGGCGGGTGAGGAGCTCGCGGCTGAGCCGATCCACGCTGGGATGGTCGAACACCAACGTCGTCGGGAGACGCAACCCGGAGCGCAGCGCGAGCCGGTTGCGCAGCTCGACCGCGGTCAGGGAGTCGAAGCCGAGATCCTTGAAGGCACGTGCCGTCTCCACCGCTCCCGGGTCGGCATGACCCAACACTGCCGCAGCCTCGCTCCGCACCAGGTCCACCAGTACCCGTTGGCGCTCGGGCTCGGTCACTCCGGCGAGCTCTTGCGCCAGGTCGGGGTGATCGACTGCCGCCGTGCCTGGTCTGGAGCTGGCGGTTTCGACCAGCCCGTTCCACCGGGCCGGGATCGGCTCGGTCTGGGCGGTGCGCCGTAGCGCCGCCAGATCAAGGCCGAGGGCGGCGACGACCGGGGGGTGCTGTAAGGCGTCGTCGAAAAGATCGAGCGCATCGGTGGTGGCCAGCGGCACCACACCGGTCCGGCGGATGCGGGCCAGATCGTTGGGGTCGAGGTGGCCGGTCAGTCCGCTGGCTTCTGCCCACAGACCCCAGGCCACCGAGACGCCGGGCAAGCTGAGGGCTCGCCGGTGTTCCATCAGGGCGTCGAGGAACACGCTGGCCGCCGCATAGTTGGCCTGCCCTGCCGCGCCCAGCATCCCCGCCGTGGACGAGAACACCACGAAGGCCGTGAGATCCAGGTCCCGGGTGAGCTCGTGGAGGTTCCACGCGCCGACGGCCTTCGGGTCCCACACCGTGGCAAGTCGGCCCGGAGTCAGGGACGACACCACTCCGTCGTCGATCACCCCGGCGGTGTGGACCACCCCACGCACGGGGTGCGCAGTGAGCACCCGGGCCAGTGCGGCACGGTCGGCTAGGTCGCATGCCACCACCGAAACCTCGGCGCCCGCTGCCTCCAGATCGGCGACCAGTGCGTCCGCCCCAGGCGCCTCTGCACCCCGCCGGCTGGTCAGCACCAGCGATCGCACCCCGTGACGCTCCACCAGATGCTTGGCGACGAGGCCGCCCAAGGTGCCGGTGCCTCCGGTGACGAGCACCGTTCCGTCGAAGATCGGTTGTGGGCTCGTCGATTCCGCCCGGGCGAGGCGGCGACCCCACAGGCGCCCGCGGCGCACGGCCACCTCGGGCTCGCCACACCCGATGGCCGCGGGCAGGGCGGCGATGGATTCGGGGTGGTCGTCGACATCGACGAGCACGAACCGCCCCGGATTCTCCGACTGCGCCGAGCGACCCAATCCCCAGACCGGGGCTTGGGTCGGGCTGAGGGGGTGACCTCCGACGGAGACCCCGCCCCTGGTCACCACCGCGAGGGTCGATCCAGCGTCGTGCTCGTCGCCCAGCCACTCCTGGACCCGACCGAGGACCTGGAGCAGCCCCTCGCTCGCGGCGTGCGGCAGGTCTCCGTTGTCGCCCGGATCGGCTACCCGGCACACCGGCACTTCCGGGGCGGGATTGCCGGCTCCCAGCGGTTCCCACACCTCCTCGAGCAGAGTCGGCACCGGACCGCCGCGGGTGGGAGCGACGGCCGGCCAGTAGCGGTGGTGTTGGAAGGGGTAGGTGGGGAGGTCGATGGGGTGGGGGTGGGGGTGTAGGGGGGTCCAGTTGATGGTGGTGCCGTGGGTCCAGGCTTGGGTTAGGGCGGTGATCATTTGGTCGGCGCCGTTGTGGTTGCGGCGCAGGGTGCCGTGGGTGGTGGCGTGGTCGAGGGTGTCTTGGATGGCGGGGACTAGGACGGGGTGGGCGCTGATCTCGATGTAGCGGCTGTGTCCGGTGTTGGCGAGGGCGGCGATGGTGGATGCGAATTGGACGGGATGGCGCAGGTTCCGGAACCAGTAGGCGGCGTCGAGGGTGTCGATGGGTGTGCTGGTGACGGTGGACCACATCGGGACCGTCGCTGGTTGGGGTTGGATGTCGGCCAGCGCCTCGGTGAGTTCGGTGTGGAGGGTGTCGATCTGGGGGGAGTGCGCGGCGTAGTCCACCGGGATCCGGGCGGCCCAGATGCCTTTGGTTTCGCATGTGGCTTGGAGTTCGGTGAGGGCGTCGGGGTCACCGGACAGGGTCACGGAGTGGGGGCCGTTGATGGCGGCGATCCCAAGTCCTGGCCACGGTTCGATCAATAGGCGGGCCTGGGGTTCGGGGACGGCGAGGGACATCATCCCGCCCTGTCCCGATAACCGGGCGACCAGCTTGGATCGCAACGCCACCACCCGCGCCGCATCCCGAAGCGACAAGCCGCCGGCGACGGTGGCTGCGGCGATCTCACCCTGGGAATGACCCACCACCGCGTCGGGGGTCACCCCAAACGACTCCCACACCGCCGCCAACGACACCATCACCGCCCACAACGCCGGCTGCACAATGTCAGTCCGACCCAACCATCCGTCCGACTCCCCGCAGGTGACATCGATCAGGGACCAGTCGATGTGGGATGCCAGCGCCTCCTGACAGGCCGCCATCGAGTCCCGGAACACCATGCTGGACGCCATCAGCCCCGCAGCCATCCCCACCCACTGCGACCCCTGACCCGGGAACACCCACACCAACCCGCCGTCCAGCACCCGACCCGACACCACACTGGCCGCCGGCTCCCCCGCCCCCAACGCCCGCAGGCCCGCCACTGCGTCCGCCCTGTCCGAGGCCACCACCGCTGCCCGGTGATCCAACGCAGCCCGGGTCGTAGCCAACGACCAACCGACGTCCCGCAACTCCGAACCTTCAACGACGGCCAGCAGGCGATCCGCCTGCGGCGGCAACGCACCCGGCGCAGCCCCCGACAGCAGCAACGGCACCACCCGCGAGACGAACGACGACCCCGCCTCCAGCTTCGGGGCTACCGCCCCGAAGACGGCAGGATCGACAAGGGAGCCGCCAGACCCCGCCCCAGACGATCCCCCCAAAGCGGCAGGGTCGAGGGGCGAGGGCAAGTTCGGGTCCTCGAGGATTACGTGGGCGTTGGTGCCGCTTATGCCGAAGGAGGAGATTCCCGCTCGACGTGGGCGGTCGGGGGTGTTCCACGGGTGGGGTTTGGTGAGGAGCTCTACCTGGCCTGTTGACCAGTCGACGTGGGGGGTGGGGTCCTCGGCGTGAAGCGTCGGTGGGAGGACGCCGTGGCGCATAGCCATCACCATCTTGATGACGCCGGCCACACCGGCGGCGGCTTGGGTGTGGCCTAGGTTTGACTTCACCGAGCCCAACCACAACGGGCGATCCCGGTCCTGGCCGTAGGTGGCCAAGATCGCCTGGGCCTCGATCGGATCTCCCAACGTTGTACCGGTGCCATGAGCCTCCACGACATCGACGTCCGACGGCAACAGCCGCGCGTTCGCCAGTGCCCGACGGATCACCCGCTGCTGAGCCAACCCGTTCGGCGCCGTCAGGCCGTTCGACGCACCGTCCTGATTGACCGCCGAACCCCGGACCAACCCCCAAACCCGGTGACCACCAGCCAACGCGTCCGACAGCCGCTCCAACACCACCACACCCACACCCTCGGACCACCCCGTCCCATCCGCCCCAGCCCCAAACGCCTTACAACGACCGTCGCCCGCCAACCCGCCCTGGGCCGCGAACTCCACGAAGGCCGCGGGTGTGGCCATGACCGTCACCCCGCCCGCCAACGCCAGGGAACACTCCCCCGACCGCAACGACTGGCCCGCCAGGTGCAGCGCCACCAGCGACGACGAACACGCCGTATCCACGGTGACCGCCGGACCCTCCAACCCCAACACATACGCCACCCGACCCGACGCCACGCTCCCCAACCCGCCGGTCAGCGCCAGACCCTCGACGCCCTCCGCCGGCAGCAGCTGGCCGTACTCGCTGCCCATCAATCCCGTGAACACGCCGGTCTCGGTGCCGTGCAGGGAGCGGGGATCGATGCCCGCCCGCTCCAACGCCTCCCAGGACACCTCCAACAGCAACCGCTGCTGCGGATCCATCGCCAACGCCTCACGTGGCGAGATCCCGAACAACCCCTCATCGAACCCCGCCGCATCCTGCAGGAACCCGCCCCGGTGCACGAACGAACCACCATCGAGGAGCGCCTCCCAGCCCCGATCCACCGGAAATCCCGAGATCGCATCCCGACCGTCCGCCAGGAGGTCCCACAGGTCCTCCGGGGACATCACTCCGCCCGGGAACCGACACCCGACCCCCACTATCGCCACGGGGTCGTCGTCAGATGTCAGAGCCGGCACCGTCGGGGACGCTTCCGGCCGACGTCCGCCCAACAACTCCTCCAGCCCCGCGGCGGCCGCGGCGCACGTGGGGTGGTCGAACACGAAGGTCGACGGCAGCCTCAGTCCGGTCGCTGTCTGCAGGCCGTTTCGCAACTCCACGGCGTCCCGGGACTCGAAGCCCAGGTCCTTGAACGAACGCAGCGGGTCCACGGCGTCCGGACCGGCCTGTCCGAGGACCGCAGCGGCCTCGCCCCGGACCATCCGCACCAGCTCGGCCGGACCCAAGACCGCCGTTCCCTTGGACGGTTCGTCCGGCGGTCGTCCCTTGATGGTCGGCCAGTAACGCTGGTGTTGGAAGGCGTAGGTGGGAAGGTCGACGAGTCGGGCACCGCTATAGAGAGGTGTCCAATCGACAGGGCTGCCGCGCACCCAGACGTGGGCCAGGGCGGCGATGAACGTCTCGGGTTCGTCACGGCCCGGACGCAACACCGGCCGGGCCGGCAGGGCGGTGTCGACGTTGTCGGGGACCAGGGCCGCGAGCTGACCGTCGGGACCGACCTCGATCACGGTGGCGATGTCCTGGTCCGCCATCGTCCGCACGGCATCTCCGAAGCGGACCGTGCGGCGGGCCTGCCCGACCCAATAGTCCGATGCGCACTCAGTGATCAGGTTGCCGGTCACCGTGGAGACCCACTTGATCGTCGGTGTCCGGTAGTCGATGGAGGCCGCGACCTCGCCCAGCTCGGCGAGGATGGGTTCGATCAGCGGTGAGTGGAACCCATGGCTCACCCGAAGTCGCTTGGCCCGCGGCCATAGCTGGGCGACGGCGTCCACGGCGCTCTGGTCGCCGGAGATCACGACCGCGTTCGGGGCGTTGACCGCCGCCAGCGCCAGTTGGCCGCCGAGCCGCTCCTTGGCATCGGCCTCCGACGCGTGCAGGGCCACCATCGCTCCACCCGGAGGGAGGGCCTGCATCAGGCGGCCCCTTGCGGTTACGAGTCGACAGGCGTCCTCGAGCGAGAGGACCCCCGCGGCGTGGGCCGCGGCCAGCTCCCCTACTGAGTGGCCGACGACCGCGGTTGGGACTACCCCGAACGAGTCGAGTAGCTCGGTCAGCGCTACCTGGATCGCGAACAGGCCGACCTGCGCGTAGACCGTCTGGTCCAGCTGGGCGGGGTCGTTTCCCAGGACGATCTCGCGGACCGAGCTGATGCCGCACCGGTTCAACACGTCGCAGACGTGGTCGAAGGTCCTACGGAAGACGGGGAAGGCCTCGTGGAGGCCCCGACCCATCCCGGGGTGCTGGGATCCCTGGCCGGAGAAGACGAACCCGACTCCGCCATTGCCGGCCGCTTTTCCTTGGATTACGGCTGCGGACCGTTCTCCTGCGCCTAGTGCCTGCAGGCCGGCTCGGGCTGCGGCTTCGTTCGACGCCACTACGACGGCCCGATGGTTCAGCGCTGCTCGGGTCTTCAGCAGCGACCAGCCGACGTCCCTGAGTCCTACCGACGAGTCGAGGATCGCCGTCAGGCGATCCGCCTGCGGCGGCAACGCACCCGGTGCTGCCCCAGAAAGCAGCAAAGGCACCATCCGCGAGACGAACGGCGATCCCGCCTCCGCGGGGTCGAGGGCGGGTGTGGGTGGTTCTTCGAGGACTAGGTGGGCGTTGGTGCCGGTCAGGCCCAGGGAGGTGATTCCGGCGCGGCGGGGGTGTGGTCCGGTATTCCAGGGGTGGGATTCGGTGAGGAGCTTGACCTTGCCGGTGGACCAATTGACGGCCGGGGTTCGCTCCTCGGCGTGCAGGGTCTGGGGTAGGACCCCGTGGCGGAGAGCCATCACCATCTTGATCACGCCGGCCACGCCGCCGGCGGCCTGGGTGTGGCCGAGGTTCGACTTCACCGATCCCAGCCACACCGGACGATCGCGGTCCTGGCCGTAGGTGGCCAAGATCGCCTCGGCCTCGACCGGATCACCCACCACCGTCCCGGTGCCGTGGGCTTCCACCACATCGATGTCCGAGGGCGACAAGCCTGCGTTCGCCAACGCCTGGCGGATCACTCGCTGCTGCGCCTGCCCGTTCGGCGCCGTCAGGCCGTCCGACGCCCCGTCCTGATTCACTGCCGAGCCGCGGACCAACCCCCAGATCCGGTAGCCACGGGCCAACGCATCCGACAACCGGGACAACACCACGACACCCACGCCCTCGGACCACCCCGTCCCATCCGCCGCGGCCCCGAACGCCTTGCAGCGACCATCGGCCGCCAGCCCGCCGTGCTGGGCGAAGCCGCGGAACCACGACGGCGTCGCCATCACCGACGCACCGCCGGCCAGGGCCAGGGAGCACTCCCCCGCCCGCAGCGACTGGCACGCCAGGTGCAGCGCCACCAGCGACGACGACGTCGCGGTGTCGACGGTGACCGCCGGACCCTCCAGCCCCAGGACGTAGGCGATCCGGCCCGAGGCCGCCGCGCTCCCCGAGGCTCCGGCCGCGAGATAGGCGTCGACATCCTCGTCCGTCTGTTCCAGCAGCGCCCGGTAATCGCCCGAGGTCAGGCCGACGAACACCCCGGAAGCGGTGGACCGCAGCGACGTCGGGGAGATCCGGGCCTGCTCCAACGCTTCCCACGCCACCTCCAACAGCAGACGCTGCTGGGGATCCATGGCCACCGCCTCACCGGGCGACACCTCGAACAGCGAGGCATCGAATCCAGCGGCGTCCGACATGAACCCGCCCCGGAGCAACGGTGCGTCCTCCCAGCCTCGATCCGACGGAGGGCCCGAGATCACGTCGCCACCCGCGACCAACAACTCCCACAGTTCCTCCGGCGAAGACACCCCACCTGGGAAGCGGCATGCCGCGCCTACAAGAGCAACCGGCTCGAGGACATCACCGGCGCGGAAGGAAGCGACCCGATCACGGCCGTAGCCGTGTACCTGTCCGCCAGGCACCTGCTCACCTCCGCCGCACGAACCAGCTTGTCGGGCACCGCCTCGACTACGTCGACAAGTCCCTCAACATGCACTTCGCGTAGCCGCAATGGTACGTCCCGCGCGGGCCCTTACGTCCGGATGAAACGAAGATGGAATGCCTGTAACCGGAGTGGGGGGAGACGCCCTCTCCTCCCGTGGGGGAACCCAGTGGGGAGGAGAGGGCGCTCCGGGCTGGCGGGCTGGGAGCGCGGCCGGGCTATTCGGTCATCGCTTCCGTGATGAGACGGGTCACCTGTTGGAGGTTGGCGGCGACATCACCGCCGCCGAGCCGAACCACAACGGTGTCGGTGGATGGGTGCACCTGGATGAACCGGCCGCCGTAGCCCAGCGCCCAGTACATGTCCATGGGGGCGTCGGGTGCCAGTTGCAGGTTGCTCGGTTCGTTGTAGTCCGGGGTCAGCACGTTGTCGATGGACACGAGCGATCCCGGCCAGTTGAGCCACCACATGAAGCCCCAACCGAAGTTGAGCTTCTGCGAGGGGTGGGTGGCCTCGGTGACGAAGTCCTTCGACACCACCTGGTTCCCGTCCCAATTGCCCTTACGCAGGTACAGGTAGCCGAAGCGAGCGGCATCCCTGCAGGTCGTCTCGAGGAAGCTGTGCATCCAGGTGACGCCGGCATTGGTCTGAGTCATGCGGGTGTTGTTGGCGCCGATGGGAGCCAACAGCTTCTCCTGGGCGAATTGCGCCGGATCCATGCCGGTCGCCGCTCGGAGGATGGGGTTCAGCAGCTCGATGGCCGGCAGGTTCTGGCTCCACACCGTGCCGGGGGCATGTTCCTGCGCAAGGCCGGACGCGAACGCACCAGGATCGGGCGAGGTGATGAGCTTCCCATGGAGCTCAGTGTTGCCAATCGAGTTGGTTGATTCACGGCCTGTAACGTGACTGAGAACGTCTCGGATGGTCACGTCATCGGACGGTGTACCGGCCCATTCGGGGATGTACTTGGACACCTTGTCGTCGATGTCGAGAAGCCCCTCTTCTTGGGCGATACCGACAAGAGTGGCGGTATAGGCCTGGGTCACCGACATCACCATTTCCTGTGATTCCTCGGTCCAGCCGTTCCAGTACCACTCACCGACGATCTGTCCGTGCCGGGTGACCAGCAGGCATGTGGTCTCCGGATCGGCCTGCTGAGCGATCTCCTCGAGCTTCGCTGGATCGAATCCGAGCTGCTTTGGATCCCCTTGCACCCACGTGCTGCCGGGGAAGACTGTCTCCGCCCTCTGCTTGGCGGCCACCTCCTCCCACATGCCCGATTTGTCTCCACTGCAGGCGGCTGCAAGAAATAGAACAACAATCCCCGCCCTGGAGACGCGCGCTACCAAGCGTCTTTCCATGAGCCCGTCCTCCCCCCGGCATCGGGTGGAACATGCCGGATGCCAAAGGCGGCAACATATCAGGCTGCAAGGGGGTCAATCCGGAATAAGTGACGAAAATTTGCCTAAATCGCAAAAATACGTCCTATTATTATGCACTCATGGTGAAGGAAATCATGGCGGCTTACCATGCACCGGTTGGCCACTTATCGTGCACCGGACGGGAACGAAAATAGCGCTCTAAGCCACTATAGAGCATCGGCGCGAACAGAAAACAGCAATCAATGCATTCTGCGCGCGCTGCGTGAAATCGGCACGGGTCCGCTACGGAAGGACGAGCTCGCCACCGCGTCCATCCAGGGCCAGCGGATCGCCGATGGTCTTGCCCGAGTTGCACCCGGACTCGAACGCCACGCCGTCGGGCAGGTATGGCAACCGGGGGTTGGCAGCCGCAAAGATCCCCCAGTCGTTCTCGCAGCCCGGTACCACCCACATGTGGAGCATCCAAGCGTTGGTGTTCACCACGTAGGAGCCGCCGAGCGCGGTGCACTCCTCGACGCTGAGGACGTCGGCGGCCAGGTTCACTCCCCCGTGAGCGGCGTCGAGGCACCAGCTGCGATGGTGATGCCAGACGTCGTTGGAGCCGGTGAATCCGTCCGGCGGCGCATCGCCCGGCACCAACACCACATAGGACAGGCCCACCAGCGTGGAATCGTCGGTGGTTCCGTCGTACAGCAACTGCACCGGACGTCCGGGCTCGAAATCGCCGCTCAGGAGATCCCAGTTCTGGTAGTGAACCCCCAGCCCGGCGTTGTAGAAGTCGCCGAGCTTGTAGCCGTCGGCCAGGGCGTCGGCCACCGTCGGGTGGCGGACCGCAGCGGCACGGGCCTGCCGCAGCTCACCGGCGAGGGCAGCACACTCGGCCGGGTCGGTCATCGGGGTCCACGCGTCGGGCCCGAGCTTGTGGGTGAGGACCCCGGCAAGGATGTGGCGGCGGTAGATGTCGTTCTCCCGGACCGCGTCCACGACCTGCGGCGTGGTCAGGCCCAGTTGCTCGTCGGCGAAGACCCCGGCCCAGTCCTCCAGCGTGAAGTCAACCTGGCTGCCGGTCTCCTCCCCGCCGCGGGGACCGTGGGCCTCGTGGACGGGCGCCGTCGTCTCGTTGAAGGTCGCGGTGTTGAACCCCAGATCGCAGCGATCCGCCGCGGTGACGCCGGCGATGGGGGCGGTGGGGTGATGGTGATGGGAAGCGGCGGCGTCGCCTCCACCTTCGCTGCACCCGACGGCGAGGCTCACAACAACAACCACAACGGGCCACCGCCCACTGTGGCTGTACACCCCCATTGGAACCCCCGTCGTCGCTGCCGCCAGGTTCGGACTCCACTACCCCCCGTTCGAGCTCGCCAACCGCCTGGCCGGAACCGCAATCCCACCGCCATTGGCTGTTCGTTCTGGGGTCTTTTGCGGGCACGGAACGTAGGCCTGTGACCGCGCCTACGATTCGAACCGGGTGATCGGGACCGGACACGGGCAGGGCGTGCGATGAGCGGTGGACCGACAACGGCGGCGAAGACCTTGCCCGTGCTGGGCGCGGGCGCAGAGCAGATCCCGGCCTTCCGAACGGCGCGGCGGTTGGGCCACCGCACGATCGGCGTCGACCGCGACCCTGCCGCCGCCGGAGCGAAGGAGGCCGACGTCTTCGTCCCCATCTCCACCCGCGAGGCCGACGACATCATGGTGTTCCTCGGCGACGTCACCATCAACGGCGTCCTGGCGCCCTACACCGAGGCCCCCCAAGCGGCGTTGCAGGTTCTCGCCGCCCACTACGCCACCGCCTGGCGCCCGGCGTCGGCGGCCACCCGGGCCTCGATCGACAAGGGGTATTTCCGCCGGGTCCTGGAGGGACTGCCGTTCCCGTGTTATCGGTCGGTGCAAGGTCGCGACCTCGCCCAGCTGTTGTCCTCCGCCGCGGGCCTACGCCTTCCGCTGGTGGTCAAACCGGCGGACAACTCGGGGGCCAAGGGCATCTCGACGCTGCACGACCTCGCCGCTCTGCCCCAGGCCATCGAACGGGCCCGCAGCTTCGCCTTCGAGGGCGGCGTGGTGATCGAGGAGTACGTCGAGGGCGACCATCTCTCGGCCGAGTGCTTCATGCGCCGAGGACGGCTCTGGTTCGGGGCGGTGAGCGACTTCGGGAACTCCGGGCCGCCGCACTTCCTCTCGCGCACCCACAATGTGCCCGCCGCCCTGGACCACGCGGCCACCGACCAGGTGCTGGACATGATCCAGACCATCTGCCGAACCGTGGACTACGTCGACGGGCCGCTGACCGTGGACCTCATCGCCGGTCCGAACGGCGAGGTGTACCCGGTGGAGATGAGCGCCCGGCTCGGGGGGAACGGCATGTCGCCGTCGCTGCGGGCGGCGTTCGGTGTCGATGTCCTCGCCGCCGCGGTGCAGTTGGCGTTGGGCGAGCCGTTCTCCCTGACTCCCAGCCGCAACCGCCATGCCATGACCCAGGTGCTGAGCTCCTCGGTCGGGGGCCGGATCACTGCCATCCGCGGCGTGGAGGAGGCCCGTCAGCTGCCAGGGGTGGACACCGTGGACGTCTTCCCCGCCGTGGGCGACCAGGTCGTGCCCTACACGTCGGCGGCGGACAAGCTCGGGCTGATCCTGGTGACCGGTGAGACCCGGGCCGAGGCGGCGGCCACGATGCAACTGGTTCTCTCGCTGCTGGCTTTCGACATCCAGCCGGAGATGGCCGACACGTGAGCCTGTCGATCGTCTCGGCGCGGGGCACAGCGGCGGTGCTCGCCGCCCGGCGACGGGCCCTGGACCATCGCCGGTTCGATCCCTCGACGTGGGAGCGGCGCCGCAGGCGACGGGTCGACCGGGCGTTCGCCGAGGTGTTGCTCTACCGGGAGCAGTGGGCGGTCGCCGGCCGGGTCCTGGACGAGCCGACGCGGGTGCGGGCCGCCGATCTGGCCGAGGAGCTGTACCGGTTGTGTCCCATCGCCCGGCCTTGGAACCCGACGCGGGAGCCGTCGTTGTGGATCGGGTCGCCGTCGCAGCTGCGCGATGTGCTGACCCTGGCCGAGGTCCTGGACCCGGATCGCCCCGACCGGCCGGTGCTGGAGGTCCGCCAGGCGGTGGTCGACTGGCCGCGCCTCGGGCGGTGGGGTCCGCCCTACGCGGCGCTGCTCGGTCCCACCGCGCCGGTGGCCGACGAGGCGCGGCGGCGAGCCCTGGCGTTGCCGGCCTGGACGCTGGCGCTGGCCCATGGCGGAGCGATCGTTGTCGGGTCCACCGACGAACGCGCCGCGTTCCGGGCCGAGGCCCAGGCCGTACTCGGCGGGATCGACCTCCGGTGGGACGAGGTCGATCGTGCCAGCCTTGCGGCCGCCGCCGAGTCGTCCGAGCCCGGACCCCTGGTCGTCCAGGATCCGTACCTGGGCTACCTGGCCGCCCGCCTGCCCAGCTGCGGACGGGTCCACTTGCTGTGGTCCGACGTCCATTGCCGGGAAACCCCCGGGGGGCTCGTCTTCACCCGCCTACGAACCAGCCGCCCCACCCTCGTGAACATCATCCCGGTCGACCCGGGCTTCACCCGAGTCGCCCACTGCCCCACCCACGGCACCCCGATCCTCAGTGGTTGAGCTAGGTGGCGTCGTCGAGGAGACGAGCCTCGATGTCGCTGTCGATCTCGTCGTTGCCGTGGCGCGAGCGGACGACGAACACGATCAGCGCGACGAGGAGCGCTGTGCCGCTGACCCAGAGGTTCACCCGCAACCCGAGGACCTCGGTCGCGGGGTCGACGCGAAGGGCTTCCACCCACAACCGGCCGATGGCGTAGCCCACCACATAGAGGGCGAACAGTTGCCCCGGCTTGCGGTGATGCCAGCGGCGCTCGACCACAACCAACAGGGCGGCGAGGGCGAGGTTCCACAGGGCCTCGTACAGGAAGGTCGGATGGAACGTCGCCATGTGAGCGAAGCGGGCGGGCCGGTGTGCAGGGTCGATCTCCAAACCCCAGGGCAACGTGGTCGGCCGGCCGAACAGTTCCTGGTTGAACCAGTTGCCCAAACGTCCGATGGCCTGGGCAACCGGGATGGCTGGCGCGGCGACGTCGAGCAGTTCAGCCACCGGCAGCCGGCGGCGTCGCGCCACCCACACGCCGGCCAGCACACCCGCGGCAAGACCACCGGGAATCCCGAGCCCGCCCTCCCACACTGCAGGCACGTGCCACCAGCGGCCCTCGAACCGCCGCCAGTCGGTGATCACGTGATACAGCCGGGCACCCACGAGACCTGCGGGAACGGCCCAGAGGGCCAGGGCGGAGATGTCGTCGGGGTTGCCGCCCCGCGCCGTCCAACGACGGCGGGCGATGCCCACGGCGGCGATCACACCGAGGGCGATCATGAGCCCGTAGGCCCGCAGCTCCAAGGGCCCGATCGAGATGGCGTTGTCGCCAGGGCTTGGAATCGACGCCAGCATCACGTCGGTCGCTGGCCTTCCAGGGAGCGATACAGGCCGAGGGCGGCGACGAGCCAGAGACCCCCGCAGGCCCCGCTTCCCCTAGCGGTGAGGGGTCCGCCCGGGCTGAGGAGCGGCGCATCCACCAACAGGACGGTGGCGGCCAGGCCGACGGCCATCAAGCCCACGCCGGCGGCGGTGGATACCAGGGCCAGACGCGAGATCCGAGGCAACGGTGGCTCTTGGCCGGCCTCGAGCTGGGCCAGCCTCGTCTCCAGCAGCTCGGAACTCCCCATCGCGGCCGCGGCGCTGAGCGTCGGCAACGACGAGCCGCCGGACGCCTTGTACAACGCACCCGCCAACGAGCGGCGACCGCAAGCGCGCACGGCCCGGCGGTCTGCGGCCAGCTCACGCCCAGCGAGGTAGCGAGCGCGAAGGTGCCCCAAGGCGGGCAGGAAGAAGAACGCCGACGGCACCGCCCGGGCCACCACAACCTTGAGGGGATCGAGGTTGCGGACGTGATAGCGCTCGTGGGCCAGCACGGCCCGCAACTCCGCTTCGTCGACCACGGCGAACAGGCCACGACTGACCACGACCCGGGGACGGCGGATCCCGTAGGTGAACGAGAACGCCTCCTCAGAGTCGACGAGCTCGATCCGTCGGACCTGCTCAGCTTGGGCTGCCGTGGCTACGGCGGCATCGGTCGGCAGGCGATGGGTCTGGATGTAGCGGGCCAACGCGATCGTGGCTCGCCGCTGTCGCCACAACGACCGCGAGCCCAGCAGGCTCCCCGCCGCGGTGACCGCCAGGAAGCCCAACGCCGGCCACGTCGCCGGACCCCAGCCGCTGGACCCGTCGCTGGCGAGGCGGAACGCCGCCACCGACAGGACCCCGCAGCCGAACAGCCCGAGCAGCAGATACGGCGCCAACGCCACCCCCAACAGGAGGAAGAAGTTGCGGTTGGCAGTGTCGAGCTTCACGACGGCTCGTTCAGCAGCTTCTGCAGCCGTCGCAACAGACGGGGATCGGCACGGGCCTCATCTACGAATCCCGCGACCGCGGCCTCGCCGAAATCACGCACCACGCCACGTACCGCGATGGACGCCGCGTCGGGCAACGCCGGCCGGTAGACAAAGCCCCGGCCGTCCCGGTCACGGAGCAGGATCCCCTTCTCCGCCAAGCGCGACAACACCGTCATCACCGTGGTGTACGCCAGGTCCGGAGTCCGATCCTGATTGAGCTGATCCAGCACGGCCCGGACACTCATCGGCGCGGTGGCCGCCCACAACTCCTCCATCACCTCGGCCTCCAGCGGACCAAGAACCTCGGCCATCTCAAACAACCTACTACGCACGCGTCGTACATCGACGACGCGGCGAATGTGGCTCCAACCGGAGCCACATTCGCACCTGTCTCACGGTGGGTTCAGATACAGCCGGGCCGGCTGTCCAAGTCGTCGACCTGAATGAAGTCCGGGGGGATGGCTGTGGTGAGCAGGGCGAGGTTTTCCGGGGTTCGGGGGATGTAGTCGATCGTCGTAGTGGAGGGTCGATCGTTTCCTTCACCGACCTCGCTGACGATCAGGACCGGCCGATACGTGTCCGGGTCGACATACCAGCTGAACTCCGGAGCCGAGCGCTCATGCATGCGGATCAGTTCCTGCCCGTCGATGACCTCGGTGCCGTCCACCGTCATCGACCCGTCGTCCAACAGCTCGACGACCAGTTCGGCGCGGTTGGTCCCACTTCCAGTCGGGCGTGCCTTCTCCGTGTACTCCCTCAAGCAGTAGTTGACGGTCACCACAGAGGTCGCCGAGGCTGGATCCACGCCCGCCGGCGTGCCGCTCTCCAGGAGCAGATCGCCGTTGTCGCTGTAGCTGACTATGCGGATTGCGCTGGAAGTCTCGTCGTACCAAAGGTCGTCTAGCGGGCCCGACTGCGTTGGGCTCCAGTCCATGGTCTCGTGCACGATCGAGTCCGCCAGGGCGGCTCGCGTCGCCTCCGCGATCGTCGCTGCGAGGGCGGGCTTGGCGTTGCCTCCCGGGCCAACTCCGGTCACGATCATCCCGGCAACCAGGGCCACCGCTGCAGCCACCGCAACCGCGCCAGCCAGCACCAGACGCCGACCAGGTCGCTGGGGGCCAGGGGCGAGATCCTCCTCTGCGTGGATCCGGGCCAGCTCGGTCCACAACTTGTCTTCGAACCGGGGGGCAACAACCTCATCGTTCAGTTCGGCTGTCATGCCTGATGCTCCTCCTCTGAGAATGGGTCGAGGTGTCGACGGAGTCGCCGCCGCGCTCGCGAGAGCCGCGCCCGAGCCGCGCCCGAGGAGATGCCGAGCTGGTCGGCCGCCTGACCAGGGGTCTGGCCGCCGGCCACCAGCCGCAACACCTCTTGTTCGCCTGCCGGGATGGCCGCTAGGACGCCAGAGAGCTGACGAGCCGTCGAAACCGCATCGATCGCCGCATCGATGGAGACGAGATCGTCGCTCTCGAGCAGATCACGCCCGCTCAGCTTGGAGACCAGAGCCCGATGCCGGGCGTTGCGGCGCTGGGTGTCACGGATCACGTTGACCGTGACGCCCAACACGAACGTGCTCGGCTGCGCCCGAGACGGGTCATACCGCCGTGCCGCCGAGAGCAACCGGACGAAGGTGTGGGCCACCACGTCGGCCGCATCCTCGGCGGATGAGCACCGCTTCACCGCGAAACCCATGACCCGCCGGACATACCGGCGGTAGAAGGACTCGAACGCCGCAGCGTCATAAGGCACCGCGGCCAACAACTCCGCATCACTAGCGGGGAAGCCCATGCTCATGCCCAGTACTTCGCGCCCACCCACCCCAGCGTGACGCGGAATATGGCCTACGAGAGCGCAGGCAGGGTCGGCTGGAAGTTCAACGCGACGGAGGGTTCCAGTTCGACGCCGTAGCTCTCGATGGAACCGCCGCTGTCGGAGAGAATCGCCAGCCGAGCTTCGGGCACCGGGAGCGGCCCGTCCTGGGGTGTGGTCCATTTGAACGCGACCGACAGGTCTCCCTGACCTCGCCCGAACAGCGTCACGTCGTAGATGCCCGCAAGTCCCGCAGGTCGCAGGATGAACGTGCCGTCGTTGCGTACCTCGACGGGTATCTCCTGCACCCGGCTGCAGTCGTCACCGGACCGGGTGCACAGGGCGGTGAAGGACCAATCAGGCAGAGGGAACTCCACTTCGAGCTCCGCGGCGTCGCCCAGCCGTTCCCCGATGATCCGGACCGCTGGTCTGCTGCGAACAGTTTGCAGTAGTGCATCAACCCCTGATGCCGGGAAGATGGGGTCGACATGAGCATCATCGCTGCCGTCGCGTCGAATGACGGTCTTCGCTTCGGATTGGTCGTGACGACCTTCGGGTTCGGGCTTCGCCACGGGGTGGACTGGGATCACATAGCCGCCATCACCGACATCACGGGTTCGCAGGACAACTCTCGGCGCTCGATGCTCTTCGCCACGCTCTACGCCCTCGGTCATGCCACGGTCGTGCTCCTCCTTGGTTCGCTGGCCGTCCTGGCCGGCGATCAGTTGCCGCCCACCGTCGACACGGTCATGGAGCGCGTGGTGGGCGTGACGCTGCTGCTGCTCGGCGGGTACGTCTTCTACGCCCTGATCCGTCACGGCCGTGACTTCCGGTTACGGAGCCGATGGATGCTCGTGTTCGCAGGGGTTCGGACTCTTGCTCGGCGTCTGCGCCGAAGCAGAACGGTCGAGATCGTCCACGACCACGCCCACGGGCCCGGCCACGGACATGGCCACCTCGAGCAGGGGGACGCGGACGGAACGACGGGCGGCGGCACTCGACCAACAACCACCGGGGTGGCGGTTCTGCACCGTCACCCGCACCGCCACCGCGGCCAGATGCCCGATGACCCGTTCGCCACATATGGCCGGTGGACGTCGTGGGCCGTCGGGATGCTCCACGGGATCGGGGCCGAGACCGCGACCCAGATGCTGGTCTTCCTCGCTGCGGCCCGGGCGGGTGGAGGCGGACCAGGCGAGCTGCTGCTCGTGGTGTTCGTCCTGGGGTTGGTCACGTCGAACACGGTGATCGCGGCCGTAGCCACGGTCGGCTATCTCAACGCTGCCCGCGGCTTCGGTATCTACGCCACCGTGGCGGTCCTCACCGGTGTGTTCAGCCTCTTCCTCGGCGCCCTGTTCGTGGCCGGCCGCGGAGCCGTGCTTCCCACCATCCTTGGCGGCTGACCCGCTGGATACCCCCATGGGGTTCGCTCACGGCGTGGGTGACAGCTCACGAGGCAGCGAACTTACGTCGTCGTAGAACCTGAACACTCCTCGGGTCACCCAACGAGGTTTCGTGTTCCTCTCAGGCGTCACGCCGGTTGATCAGGATGAACCCGAAGGCGAGTGCGGCGGCTGCGTAGAGGCAGAAGACACCGAATCCAGCCCACGGTCCGAGGGCGCCGGCTTCGTGGTGTTGGGAGAAGATCTGGCTCCCGGCTTCCATCGGGACATACCGGCCGACCGTGGTCTTCCACGTCTGCGGCAGCAGCTCGACGAGGATCTGGGGAACGAAGAGCATGCTGAACAGGGCGGCGATCGCGCCGGACGAGGCGCGGATGATCGCGCCTA
>DASXTK010000101.1:0-7003 GCA_036505485.1 Acidimicrobiales bacterium | reverse complement strand
AATTGAGGCGTTTCTCGCGCGTATAGCGCGAGAACGCCTCAATTTCAGGGGTTAGAGCCCGAGGTCGGCGGCCTTGAACACCCCGATGTCGTCGACGCAGGTGGTGGCGGCGAGGTACCGGGCGCACGGCCGATCGTTGTTGGTGAGGACGACCGGACCTCCCGCGAGGTCGGCGTCCTCGACGACGATCCACACGTCCGACTCGTTGCGGTAGGTGGTGGCCGGGTCATCGGCCCGAGGGGTGAAGAACACGTTCGGAGTGGTTGACCAGGTCTGCGAGTTGATGGGACCAGTCGCCGGCGTCGAGGCCCATTGGAGCAGCGTGGCGGCGTAGGTGAAGGGACACGCGGTCGCCGGGTTCTGGTCGGTGCAGGCGGAGTGGGCGCTGTCGTCGGCAACGGCCTTCAGGCTCGATCCGTCACCTATGGCGTTGCCCTGGATGACGTACTTCACGCCCGGTGTCAATCCGCTGACCTTGATGCCGACGAGCCCACTGCTGATCCGCAGGACCTTGTCAGCGTTGGATGGTCCGACCGTGGCTCCACCGCCATTCGGGCACGGCGCCCAATCGGGCGGTTGGACCACGCATCCCGAGCTCATGTAGGGCCAACTCTGCTTGCCCATGATCTGCCAGCTGTCGTTGAGCCAGCCGTCGGCCCAGCCCAGGCGGGCGCCGCTGAGCTGGAAGTCGCCGTTGTCGAGGGTGCCCGCGTTCACGGTCACCGTGGCGCTGCGTTGCGTCGACAGCCCGGTGTAGGGATCGGTGAGGTTCACCGCCACCGTGCTCCGGCCGGTCCGCTGGGTGGCCGGTCCGCTCGTGTGGGTCTCCACTGTCCACTCGTAGGGACGTCCCGGGTTCAGCCGCGACAGCAGGGTGTTGGCGTCGGGCAGCACCTCACCCATCCCTGCGGGAGGTGGCACCTGGTCGGTGGTGGTCATGCTCACCACCGCCGGGTCGAGGGATCCGTTGGCGCTCACCGCACCGGCGGGGATGCGTCCGGCGTCGAAGGTGGACCGGGTGTCCCACGCGAACTTGGTCATGTTCTGGTTCAGCGACAGCTCCCGGATGGGACTGGCGTTGGGCACCCGGATCAGCTCGAGGTCGTCGACCAGGGAAGCGCCGCTCGGGTTGGCGTCGGTCACCGTCAGCTCGAGGTGTCCCCCGTCCACTGCGTAGATCGTCGTCGTGCCGGCGTTGCGGTGGGTCGAGCCGCGGGCTTGGCAGTCCTGGCAGGGGACGGTGGTGAAGCCGAGCTGGTTCTGGGTCCAGCCGGCCCCGGCCCACGTCGCTTGGGTCTCGCTGGTGAACGAGCTCGCCGGCCAGCGGCTGGCGTCGGGCACCGACTTGACCTTCACGTTGACCGTGCCGTTCACCCAGCCCTTGAGCATGTAGGCGGTGCCGTCGGGCATGCCGAGGAGCTGCTGGGTCACCCCGGCGGTGCCGTCGATCTGCAGCGCCCCGGCCCCACTGCGTTGACCGGTGGTGGCGACCGTCGAGCCCGCCCAGTAGTCGGCCGACTCGAAGCCCGGATTGGCCAGGTGGTTGTCGGACACGATCACCGTGATCGGCGTGGTCGTCGGGACGCCGGCGTTGTTCCAGCCCACCGTGACCGTGGCCCTACCGGTGCGGTCCAGCGTCGGGGTGATGTTGAGCACCTTGTGCTGCGCCCCGGCGGTCCAGCTCAGGTTGGCGTCGGGGATGAGGGCCTGGTTGTTGGACTTGACCGATGTGACCGTGGTGCTGCCCCCGGCGCTGGGCAGGCTGAAGTTCCACGCGGCCGGAGCCGACGACGGGATGCGCAGCTCATAGCCCGCAGGCAACGTGGCCAGCGCCGGCGACACCAGCGGTGGGATCGACGTCGGGCTGGTCTTGGTGAGCGTGACATTGTCGACCAGCGACACCGCGTCAGGAGTCCAGTCCAGGATCACGACCGTGCCCTTCCCGGTGCTGTCGGTGGTGAAGGGGATGGACTTGGGGGTGAAGGTGGAGCTGATGATCTGACAGTTGGTGATCGGGACACACGGATCGGGATGCGTGCCGTCGATCAGCGCGCCCCAGTAGGCGAAACGCAGGTCAGTGCCCTTGGCGTTCACCGTCAGCGTGTAGGTCGTGTTGGGTTCGACTCCGCTGACCCGTTGGTACACGGTGCCGGCGGCCCGTTTGGTGGTGTCCGGTTGCCAGCCCGGACCGCCCAGCTCGAGTACCCGGTTCAGCTGGAACGGCGTGTTGACGGCGATCTCCGCCCCGGCCCCCGGAGCGTTGTCGGCCAACAGCCAGCCGGTTCCGACCGGTGCCGACTCGAAGTCGCCGTTCGTGAAGGTCGAGCCCTTGGTGAAGGTGACGGTGAAGGCCTCGGTCCCGAGGGTCTCGCTGCTGGTGCGGATGCCGTTGTTGTTGACGTCGACCCAGGCCGCGACGGTGATCGTCGCCGACCCGGCGGCGTCGGTGGCCGGCCGCAAGGTGACGCTCCGGTCGGGCGGGACGATCGGCCGGACGAAGAGGTCGTCGAACGAGACGTCGGAGTCGGTGTTCGGGTCCTTGCCGGGCTTCACCGTGTTGTCCACGAAGAACGTGACCTGGGTCGTGTTGTTCCCGGTCGTGAAGGTGAGGCTCTGCTCGGGCCAGGCGTCCTTGTGCGTGGACCAGTACTGGGTGGCATCGACCCAGCCGTTGCGGCTCTTGGTGGTCCGCACCTCCTGATCGCCGGTCCGGCTCGAATCGGTGTCCTTGATGCCCATGTCGACCTCGGCGTACAGGTCGCCCGCCTCGGTCAGGGTCTCCAACTCGGCCAGGTCGACCTGGCCGTTGCTGTTGCTGTCGCCGAGCCAGCTGAAGCGACCGTCACCGCCGGGGGTGACCACTCCGGTTGGCGATCTGGTGTGGGTGTCGTTGTAGCCCAGCTCCAGGTTGTAGAAGCCGCCGACCTGATATGTCGTGTTCGGCCGGAGGCCGGTGATGGTCTGCTCGACCCGGCCCCCGGTCTGGGCGAGGTGGATCGAGTTGCTGCCCGAGTGCTTCTTGTCCGGCCAGGTGGTCGGGAGAGGGGTGCCGGACCGAGTCCAGCCTGTCGTCCCGGACTCGAAGCCCGGGTTCGTCGTCGTGCCGTTGCTCGTGGGCTCGTTCCCGGCGAACGTGATCCGGTCGTTCGGGACCAGGCCGGTGTTGTTGTTGGCGGTGACATCCAAGCGCACGCCCTCGGGGCGCGGCTTGCCGGAGACCCCGATGGTGCTGCTGGTGCTGGGCGAGTAGTAGTCGGTGACCGAGAAGGGGATGGCCACCGGGGTGTTGGTGGCCACGGTGCGGTCTGGGATGTCCGAGATCGGACGCTGCCACACCTTCACGTAGTCGATCGTGGTCTTGTACGGGGATGTGGCCAGGTCGCCGTAGCCCGCTGCCGGTTCGGTGCCGGCGATGCCCCCGCCCTGGAACTTGTCCAGGATGATGTATTCGGGGTTGTAGGTGAGGGCTTCGGTGCTCTGGTAGGTCTGGACCCCGTTGCGGTACATCGTGTAGCCGTCGGGGGTCCACAGCAGGCCGTAGTTGATGAAGTTGTCCTGGGGGGAGGGACCACTCCACTCCACCTGGTTGCCGAAGCCGGCGTGGTCCTCGTCGAAGCCGTTCCAGTGCTGGTTGCCTCCGGCAAGCTGGTCGCAGGGCAGTTGCACGATCTGCCAGTCGCAGTGACCGTCGCCGTCCGGATCGGGAGCGCCGCTGTCGTCGAGCAGATCACCGCTGACCGGGTCACCGATCTCGAAGATGTCGATCTCCGGGCCCGATGCCGCCGGGTCGCCCCAGGGGCCGCGATGCCAGTTGGGCGACAACATCCAGAACGCGCTGTAGGTCTTGGGGCCTTCGTGCAGCTTGACCCGGGCCTCGATGTAGCCGTAGGCGGCGTGGAAGCCGGTCCAGGTCTTGTTGGTCCCGCCGGCCTGGACCTCCCCGGTGAAGTGTTGGTATCCACCGGCTGCCGCGCCGTTGGTGTCCACGGAGTACGTCGTCAGCGTCAGCATGCCGTCGCCGGACTGTCCAGGGTCGGGCTCTATGCGCACCGCGTCCTTGGTGTTCATCCCCGGGCCGTTCAGACCCGGGCCTTCGCTGACGTCCCAGATCGAGGTGTTGATGGTGCTGCCGGTGAACTCCTCGTTCAGGACCGGCACCCAACCCATCGTGCTGATGTCGGGGATGGCGCCTTCCTGCGGTGGCGCGGTCGGTGCGGTCGGAACTGCTCCGACCGGCAGCGTCGGGGCCACCATCGCCATCCCCGTGGCGATCAATCCCACTGCGACCAGCGCTTCCGTGGCGCGGCGCGCCGTACCTGTGAACCGTCCCCAACCCATGTGCTCACCTCAGGTTCCCCAGTGCCTCCGCCCGGAGGCTGCTTACTGAGGAACTATAGACGAGTCCCCCTAGAGAGGCGAGACCGTCACGCTGAGTGGTGGAAGGGCGTGCTGGGTCACTCTCTGCACATCAGCAAGAGCAAGTCCGGTTGCGTCGCCGCGCCCGTTGGGCAGTCTCCCGTGGGGGCGAGAGGAGATGCCTCCGGTCATGGGCGGACGACGGCAGCCGACGTGTAGCGATCCAGAAAGGCGAGACCGATCGCGGCACGGCGTACCCGCTCGCAGGCCGTCGAGACCGCGACCGCGGCGAGATGCTGCCCCGACGGGTAGATGCCGGGCGCGTTCCGCACCGTGAACTTCAGGTGGATCGGCGCGGCGACGCGCACCAACTCGGGCACCTCGTAATAGCGCACCACGCCACCGAAGTCGTCGGCGCCCTCGACGTAGACGTCGACGGGGACGTCGACCGCCTGTCGGATCGCGGCGATCTGGCTGAGCGACAGGTCGACGGGGAGGTTGATCGTGGTGGCGCCGAGGTCCTCCAGCAGCCGGCAGGTCGCCGGGTTCGTCGCAGGGAACGACACCGACGTCTTGACCTCCAGGTCGTCGGGCAGTGCGCCCGAGCCCTTCAGGCGGCCGATCACCCAGAGCTGGCCGATGTCGGCCACGAGGATGCTGCGCACGCCGAGATCACAACCCCTCTGCACGTCCTCGATCCCGTACACGAGCTGCTCGGTGCCACGCAGCGCGCCCGATGCGGCCCGCCCCGACGCCGACGTGGCCTGCACGCCGATGTCCCAACCAGCACGTGGCCCGACGAACAGGCAGACCTCGACGCCGGATTCCTGGCCGAGAGCGACCATCTCGTGGATCTCGGTGTCGGTCAGCAACATCATCCCGCTGCCTTGGCTGATCCGGTGGAAACGGATCCCGTGCTCCTTCGCAGCCTCCAGCGCGGCTCGGAAGGGCGCGGGTCCTTCGACCGAAGGGATCTCGACCCGGAAGGCGGCACCGTCGGGGAACCGCTGCATCGACGTCGGCAGGTCGCCCGGATCGCCTCGCGGTAGCCCGAGCGAGGCGAGATGGTCACGCGTCGCCGCCATCGGCTGGTGCAGACCGCCGCCCTTCATCGCTCACCTCAGCAACATCGTGGACTCACGAGATCCGGTATCCCGAACAGAATCCGGTATACCGTTGGTCTGGACCGTAGCGATGCACCGAGAGGCCGTCAACCATGGCCAGGCCCGTTCCTGCCGTCAGCCGAACCCTCGACATCCTCGAGCTGTTCCTCGACCGTGAGACACTGTCCGCCTCCGAGATCGGCGAACGGCTCGGGCTGCCCCGCACGACCGTCCACGAGCTCGTGACCACACTCGTGGACAGGTCCTATCTCACAGCCGAAGCGGGCAGGCCGACGCGCTATCGCCTTGGCCTGCGCCTGTTCCAGCTTGGCGGGCTCTTCGCCGAGCACCTCGACCTCACCCGGGAGGCCCGGCTGATGGCCGAACAGGTCGCGGCCGACTGCGACGAGACCGTCCACGTGGCTGTGCTCGACGGGACCGACGTGATCTACATCGCCAAGGTCGACAGCACCCACCCGGTGCGGATGGTGTCGGCGGTCGGGCGCCGCCTTCCGGCCCATTGCACCGCAGTCGGGAAGATCCTGCTCGCCGCCCTCTCCCCCGACGCCCTCGACGTGCGCTTCACAGGAACCGGGACGCTGCCGGCGTTGACGCCGAAGAGCATCACCTCCCGAGCCCGCCTGCGCGACCACCTCGCCGAGGTGCGCCGGCGCGGCCTGGGGTACGACGACTGCGAGTCCAACAACGATGTCCGCTGCGTCGCCGCGCCTGTCCACGATCACGACGGCGCGGTCGTCGCCGCCATGAGCATCTCGGTGCCGACGCTGCGCTGGGACGAGGAGCGCGCACGCGAGTGGAGCGATCTGGTGCAGCGGGGCGCGGGAAAGCTGTCGGGCCAACTCGGCTACCGAGGCTGACGTGCACCCGGCGGTCGACATCGCCCAGCGCGCCGACGCACACCTGGGTGAAGGGCCGACATGGGATGCCGCCATCCAGCAGTTGCTCTGGGTGGACATCCTGAGGGCCGAGGTGCACCGACTCGACCCAGCAGACGGGTCCGACTTCGTGCTGCACACGCCTCAACACGTCGGTGCCGCGAAGCCCCGGGCCGGCGGGGGACTTGTCGTGAACCTGCGCGACGGAGTCGGCCTCTACGACCCGGACGGCTCGTTGACGTGGCTCACGAGATGGCCAAGCGAAGGCTGCCGTGGCAACGACGCTGCGGTGGACGCGGGAGGCCGCCTCTGGGCGGGGACGATGCGCTACGACGAGGCTACTGGCGGTGGACGGCTCCGGCGCGTGGACGGAGCGGGGGAAACGGTCGAGATCCTCCGCGACGTGACCGTGAGCAACGGCATCGGCTGGAGCCCCGACGGCCGCCTCATGTACTACGTCGACAGCCCGACCCGGCGCGTCGACGTCTTCGAAGTCGATGTCGACACCGGCCTGGTGTCCGGCCGTCGGCCCGCCGTCGAGCTCGCCGGCGAGACGGCAGGATGGCCCGACGGCCTGACCGTCGACGCCGCCGGTTGTGTGTGGGTGGCGTTGTGGGACGGCGGCGCGGTGCACCGTTACTCACCGAT
>DASXTK010000100.1:0-2243 GCA_036505485.1 Acidimicrobiales bacterium | reverse complement strand
ACGACAGCACTGCATCCGGGGATGCCCTGCTCGCTCCGACAGGCCGCAAGAAGCAGCAGGGTTGTGCGGGGCTGTGGCTTTGGGCGGGGGGCTACCCCAACCGGGGTCGAAGCATCCGGCTCGGTGATGCGTTCCTCGCTGTTCGTGCGCCGAGACGGGACGTTCGATGGGCAGCCTGGATCGGGAAACGACCTGGTCAGGTGGGTGTGGTGGGCGCGACAGGGTTCGAACCTGTGACCTCGTCGTTGTTGGTGTCGGCGTACCCGAGCGCCGCCTGGACGCGCCGACGGACCAGCGCGTCGCTGCCGTCGAGGCACTTGGCGTAGATCCTGAGCAAGACCTCGACCGAGTGACCGGCCCACTCGGCCACCGTGGTAGGCGGGACGCCGCCGTTGAGCCAGGTGGACACGGCCGCGTGCCGAAGGTCGTAGGGCGTTCTCGCCAGGGGCGACGCGGCGACCTCGGCGGTGAACGCGGCCCGTCGAGCGCGCCGCCACACCCGCCCGATCGTCATCGTGGGCAGCTCGTCGCCGTTGCGCTCGCCGACGAACACTGAAGGTTGTGACCGATCGCCGTGTCGATGCGTTTGCGCAGGCCGAGGAGTCGGCAATCCGGGAGCATCCCATCGGGTCACCGGCCCACCAGGCCCGGGTGGACGAGCTGGTCGCGGCGCAGCGGCGTAATCGCAATCAACCCGGCGGTTACTGGATTGCTGGGGCCAAGCCGGCGGCGGCATATGAGGCGGTGGCCGGGTCGTGGCCGCGATCCCTCATCACCCGGGCCGCCCTTCTCAGCGACGGTGTCTCTTGCCTGGTGGAACGCTATGGAGCCAGTGACTGGAGCTGGCTGCTGACCGTTCTGCAGGACGAAGGGCCAAGGCGCCTGATCGCGCGGGCACGGGAACTTGAGGGCAGTGATCCGACTGGGGCTCGCTGGCCCGGTACAAGGCCAGCGATGACGCCACGGCCGCCATCTGCCTCCCCAGCTAGACGTCCCACCCCGGGTCCACGACCACGCTCAGCCCCGACCCAGCACGCAGAACTCGTTCCCCTCCGGATCGGCCAGAACTGTCCATGGCACGTCTCCCTGACCGACGTCGGCATCGGTGGCGCCCAGAGCCCGCAGCCGAGCCACCTCCGCCGCCTGATCGTCCCCCGGGTACGGCGCCAGGTCGAGATGGAACCGGTTCCACCAGGTCCTCACGCCGGGCGCGCGAAGGAACTCCAGATACGGCCCGACACCCTTGGCCGACCGCAGCCGCGCATGGTCGTCGGTCACCTCGTGCCGGGTCCAGTCCGTCGCCTCGCCCCAGAACCGGGCCATGGCCCGCGGATCGGCGCAGTCGACGACCACCGCGGCGATCGGGCCGGTGTCCCGGTAGATCTCCCGAGGCTCCAGCACGCAGAACACGTTGCCCTCCGGGTCGGCCAGGACCGTCCACGGCACGTCGCCCTGGCCCACCTCGGCGGGCGTCGCACCGAGCTCCTTCAGGCGCGCGACCAGCTCCGCCTGATGGGCCGCGGACGTGGTGGCGAGATCGAGGTGCACGCGGTACTTCACCGTCTCGGGGTCCGGGACGCTGACGACATCGACGCAGACGGCGGTGGGGTCCGGCCAGACGAAGCCCACGGGTTCGACGTTGGTCACGCCTGGCCCCTCGCTGGACATCCCCCAGCCGAGCGCGTCCGCCCAGAACCGGCCGAGCGCCGCGTCATCGCGGGCCTTCACATTCACCTGAACAAGTCGCAAAGCCATCCGCTGATCCTATACGTCGGCGGTCGGACGCCATGAACCTGCCGGAGGGCCCCGGCGAAACGAAGGGCCACGTGCCGTCGGCGGTGGCTAGGGGGTGTCTCAAAGTCGGCAGATGACATTGAGACACCCCTAGTCGTCCCCGGCCGGCCGCCAGGGGTGCCGGCGGGGCCACCAGCCGGGCACGGCCGCCCGGTAGGCCTGGTAGCGATCGCCGAACTGCCAGGCCAGGGTCGGCTCCTCGTACCCGCGCACGAAGGCCACGAAGGCGGCAGCCACCACCGCGGCGTACGGCACCAGGACCAGCCGGCCCAGCACCAGGGCCTGCCCGAGAATGGCGGCCAGAACGGCCAGGTACATCGGGTTGCGCACGTAGCGGTAGAGCCCACCCACGACCAGGTGTTCGGTCGGCGCCACCGGCGCAGGCGTGCCGACGCCCTCCACCACGAAGCGGACGAAGGCGTGGAGCAGCACCGCGATCCGGCCGACGA
>DASXTK010000099.1:0-12357 GCA_036505485.1 Acidimicrobiales bacterium | reverse complement strand
GCTGGGCTTGGACTAGCTGGGGGCGAATGGCGACCAGGTAGATGATCGCCACGACGTGCCCGACACATCCGAACACGACTAGCCCGACGACCTGCAGGATGATCCACAGCGTCTTGTTCTGGCCGGCCCGTTCCCACGCCCAGGCCGGCCGCGACGCCGCGTCGATGATCCCCCAGATCACGATCCCGAACACCGGAAAGAACATGAGCAGGAGTATCAACAGCTGATCGAGAGGTCTCGTTCCTCGACCGCGACCCGTAACCATTCGTGAAGGTGCTGGGCACCTCTCGTATGTTCCGGTGCCGTGGCCTAGGTACCGGGACCGAATGATGGCGAGGTCCTGATCGAGCAAGATGCGCTCATGCCATCTTGGCGTGACTTTGTTTCCGAGCAGGCTCAAGACGATCTCGACGGGCTGATCAACGCTTCACTGCCCTTCGCTCAGCAGATGCTCGAGGCACACGGCGAGTTCTTTCCGTATGGCGCCGCGGTCGATGACTCCGGCGAGACCCGCATGGTGGCTGCCGACGCCGGCCAGTACGTGCAACCTGGCAAACAACTGCGACGCGCCGGACACATGCGATTCAGCAACACCGAGCTGCTCGACCTCCTGCTCGACGGGCTCCGCCGTGACCGTGACTCGATCCGGGCGGTCGCTGTTGTATCCGACGTCCGCCTCGCCGACTCGGACGCGGTCCGGGTTGAACTCGAGCACCGTGAGGGCCACGCCATTGCAGTGCTTCTTCCCTACAAGAAGAAGAGACGGCTCCGCCGCGGAGTGGAGTACGGCGACTTGGTGGCCGCTCCGGGGGAACACCGTGTGTGGGTCAGCTAACTAGGTGGTTGAGTGGGCTGCGAGGACCCTCCGTCTCGGCCGTCCAGCGATCCTGCTGACCTCAGCCATCGCGGTGATCTCGGCGTGGCTGACGTCGCCGCCGTCGATCGACCTGGTCAGGGTGAATCGCATCGGGGCATGACTTGACGGGGCCGGTGCGGCTGGGGAGAGGACGACGGATTGCTACAGGCGGGACAATGTGGCCCGGAGAGCGGGTGACGGGAATCGAACCCGCATTGTCAGCTTGGGAACCGTAGCAACGATGGCGAGGAGGACTCGCCCCCAGGTGCCAAGCGGCCAGCTCAGTCCCTGCGATGCCTCGATCGGACGGGGCATGTGGCCCGGGTGCGGCCCACCCCTGCGCATTCCGATGCGAGGCCTTGTGCCACGAAAGGGCTCTCGGCGTCTGGACATCCTCTGCGCGGGAACGTACGTTCGTGCATCGTGAAGCTTCGTTGGGTTGGGCGCTCCTGCTACGACGAACACGACCATCGGGTAGCCGGTGCCGGGGAGCAACCGTGGGAGCAACCGGTCCGTAGGGTCAGTCGTGATCGAGCAGGGTCGTACCGCGGCCGCGTGCTCGAACCCACAGCACGACGAGGCCTCCCGCTGTAACAAGGACACCGACGATAAACGCCGGCAGAATGTCCAGCCCAAGTAGGGCAGCCAAACCCCCGACCGCCATGCCGACAGCAATCATGGCCAAAACGGCAAGTTCGACTACATCAACGAGATCCTGTAGGCGATCAAACCGGTCAGCCCACGCATCACTATCCCACCTCATAGGCCCAGCCTACGTTGCAGCAAACGCCTAGCCGTTGGCACCGGTGGTGGCGGGTGCCGTCTGGACCGGCGGTCTCCTTCGCAACGGCGCTCAGGTCGACGATCGCGAACGTAGGTCGGTCTGCGTTGCACGCTGTTGGAGTAGAGCTGGAACTTCGGCCTGGCGGGTCGTTACCTGGGATGGATGGTTGGGATGGCGCCGGAGCTGGGGTAGCGGCTCGCTCGGGCTGCCACCGCCTGTCGGCTGCTGTCGGTCTTCTGTGTCACGGGTGTGTCACGCAGGTTGGTGGAATGTGGGGGGGGACCGAAGGGCGCGAAGCGACGACTATGGAGCGGCGCGTCAGATGGGCACCTCGACGCTCGCTCACGCGCTGTTAAGAGTCGCCAGTTCGACCCTCGCGCGGTCGTGATCGCGAGTGAACGTTAGGAGGACGGTTTGTCAACCGGGCGGACGCCCACCTGAGGGAGTGCGTCGGCCGGGTTAATCCACGTTGCCTCACGCGGGTCCAGTAGAGCTAGGTGATCGAGCCGAATCGCTCGGCTTCGCACAGCCCGTCGCGGGTGGCCCGACACAACGACTCGAAACTGCAGCTTCGGCCGCTTCCATCGTGATTGAACGTCGCGAAGCATCGGCTCGAAGTTCGCACCCCAGAGGGTCCAGCTAGCGTCGTCGTAGCCGGGAATGGTCGTTGGAAGTTCTTCACCTTCGATCGGCTGAAACTTCGGCGATCGCTCTCGTGCCGCCGAGCCCGATCCGACCGAACGCAGCCACCCCATGGCGACATCCATGTCGCGGAGGTGCCACATCGCATGAAGCTTCTTCCGAATCGTGGGCTTGCCGCTGTAGTTGAAGTCGTGGCGCCATTGGAGGAGCCGACGAAAGCGCCCGCGCGCGCTGATCATGTAGCTAATGCCGTTGACGTGCACCGGCGTCGGAGCATCAACGACAACCCGTAGGATCAGTCTGCCTTGAGCCTCGTCAAGCTGAACTCGCGTTCGGCCGCGCTGCTGTCGCCACTGGTGCACGCCGAACGCGACGCCGGCAATGCCGATAAGCAGTGAGACGGCAGTGACCACGCGAGGCAACCTTATGAGAACCTGGCGCCGGTCGAGGAGAGGTAAGCGGAGAGATCGGGCGAGCGGCGCTGGCACCCACAGCCGCGCCGGAGCGGACGTTCTAGTGCCGCCTAACGCGGCAGAGACTACGCCGTTCAGGCGAGGCATCGGGACGGGGTGCGCCGTCCGGCCGAGGACGGTCCCAAGGCCGCCCGCAGGACGGGCGGCGGGCGCCGGCTTGCCGGCGCCCCTTGACCCAGAAGAGGCGGGTTCGGCAGAGCGCCCGCCCTTCTCTCGGCCTACCGCTCTTGACCGGAGCGCCGTCGTCTCCGTCGTTCGGGGGCGTCGCCGATGTAGGAGACCTCGGCGTGGGTGATGTCGCCGGGCTGCTGGCCGAGGATCAGGTGCTGAGCGCGGATCAGCGCCCCGACAGCGTCGCTGCTCTCCATTGACATGGTGATTGCGAGACGTCGTCCACGTGGTTGGCCGATGGCAGTGATGTCCCACCGGCCGCCTTGCAGGTCGGCGATCCGCCGTGCGCTCAGGGGCGATCGCGTCCGCAGGTCGAGCCTGACGGCGTATAGCGACATCCGACGAGCCTGCCACGAGGAGTGACCAGATGCGCTCTCGGTGAGAGCCGAGCCCCCAGCCCAGCGCACTGCTGTCCTACCGGACGCGGACCCAGCACTGGGCTACGTCGTGCAGGCCATGCCAGACGACGTGACTGGGATCTTGATCCGCGAGCTGCCAGCTGGCCTGGAGGGTGTCGAAGAAGTCGGGGGCGGCGGAGGTGCGGCCGTCAATGCAAGCCGCTCTCGGCTACCAGCACGCCACCACCGAGGCGGATGCGCGGGTTGCAGCGTCACTCGAAGCCGAGTTTGGCCGGCTCTTGATTGGGTGGCTTGTCGCCATACCTCTTCGATTCGGCGCGGAAGCCCAATGGCGATGACTCGGTTCGAATGGCCCGACAGACCTGGCGCGTAACATCGGGACCGATGGATCAGGTGCAGCACGCCGAGCCTTGGATCACAGCAGGGGAGGCGTTGGTTCGCCAGGTGCAGCTACTGCTGGAGCATGAGCCGGCGCTTGAAAAGCCCTCAAGAAGTCCATTGGAAAGGACTCAGCTAGGGCCCGGCTACACCAGCTGCGCAATGCACAGGAGATCCTCAGCGACGAGTTGTTCTGGCGCACCGGCTCACCTCCGGACCGGAGCCTTGTCGCCTCCACTGCCGACGTGGTGAAGCGGCTGCTGTCAGCTGTGGGCCTCGGGGCGGCAGGAGTGGTTGGGGTGCTGCTTGCGACCGACATCCATGACGCGATCATCAAGGCTGAAGCGCAGGCAGATCAGGTGATCGAGTGCGTAGTCCGAGACATGGACGCGGAGGCATCAGACATGGTCCAGCCGGGCACTGCGAAGCCGGGCACGATCGGCGCAAGTACGACGGTGTTCACCCCTCGTGTCGGCACGGCCGAGGTCCTTGCCGGCGGGAGGTCACCAGCTGAAGCCCGAACTCGCGTCATTGAGCCGGCAGTCGAGAACGAGATCGCCATGCCCATGGCGACGGAGGAGCACCCCGGCTACTCGGCCGACAACCCTAGCTACGAGGCGGGCACCCCAGAGTGAGGCGCCCGCGGACTGCTGCTCTCAAGGCTCGCGGCCCGAGGAACGCTACGACTGAGTAGCCCTTCGAGTCGTGCTTCGAGTTCAATACAAGCGGCGACTAGCTGGGCCACGGTTGGCGCCGCCTCCTTGGCGAAAGGACTGAGTCGGTCGACGACGAGGCTTTGGTCCCTGTCCTCGTTCACAGCGGAGACAAGCAGGCTCCGTAGCGCGACGCTGCAAGCGGTTAGCAGCCCACGGCTGTGGGTTCTAGTGGCATCGACGTAGAGCGAAGCGACATGGTCGAGCTGATCCTCAATCGCTCGAAGATCACACGCCCGATGCGCGCGGAGCTCGTCGGCGAGGGGCCCCCTTTCTAGTGACCTCTTGATCCTGGTGAGCAGTTCCTCGAACGCTCTTGAAACCTCATCGAACGTCCGGAGCCGGCCCGACACAGTTGTGCTCGGGCTTGATGCTCCCGGGCGGCGGGAGAGGCCTGGGAGGCCGGTGGGCCAAGCACGTGCAATCAGTCCTCGACTAGAGCGCCCGACCCGCAAGATGACTCGCCTCATCCGACCCGCGGCGGCGGCCAGTCGCCGGGGGAGTCCGTCAACGAGAACAGCGGCAACTTCGTCCGCCACGAAGAACGGACGCTTAAGGAGGGACTGCTGGTGAAACTGCATTAGCGCTCGTGCACGTCGTTCATCGCCTGCTGGATAGACCTTGATGGCGAGACGCAGGGTGAAACCAGGCATGAAACCGGCTCCTCCGACCGCCAGCGCCCAGGCCTCCGGTGTGGTGCCCAACAGTTCCGCTGCTGCCCCGGTCACCCCGCAACTCCTCGACTCGACTCTGGGTTGTCCGCTCATGCATCCGAAGCCACCCGTGTGGCCCGTGTGTGGCCTGCTCCTTGAGGGCACCGCTTCTCAAGGCGGCGAGCTGGTCTCTGGACCGGTGTTGACCACGACCGGAGTGGTGGAGCGGGTGACGGGAATCGAACCCGCATTGTCAGCTTGGGAAGCTGATGTTCTGCCATTGAACTACACCCGCAGAACGACGCCGAAGGCTAGCCGATGCTGGTCAGGGGGTGGGAGGGGCGACACTAGGGTTGCTCGGCGATGATCCTGTCCGATCGCACGATCCGTGAAGAGCTGGCTGCTGGGCGCATCACCATTGATCCGCTGGACGACGGTTGTGTGCAGCCGTCGTCGGTGGATCTGCGGCTCGACCGGCTCTTCCGGGTCTTCCTGAACCACACGATGCCCGTGATCGACGTCAAGAAGGACCTCGAGGACCTCACCCGGCTCGTGGAGATCGCGGAGGACGACGCCTTCATCCTCCATCCCGGCGAGTTCGTGCTGGCCTCCACCCTCGAGCGGGTCGGGCTCCCCAACGACCTCGTGGCCCGCATCGAAGGCAAGAGCTCCCTCGGCCGCCTCGGCCTGCTGATTCATTCGAGCCTGCCCGGCTCGGAGCCGGTACTGGTCTTCGACGGTGAACGGCTCGTGCCCCGGCCCATCGAAGAGGTCGTTCGCAAGCAACTGCGGGGCATGGTTGCAGCGTTCGATCCCGACACCTTCGAGGTCGGCTATCACGAGATCACCGGCTGGTACGAGGGTCCGCCGGATCGGATCTTCGAAGTCGAGCTGGCATCGGGGCGGCGGGTTCGGGTGACGGCAGGGCACAACCTCTTCACTCTCGACCGCGCCGGCGAGCTGACGAAGATCCGGACCGGGCAACTCCAGCCAGGCGTCCGGATTGCCGTCCCGGGCACACTGCCCGACCCGCTGGATGAAGCGGCGGACATCGTGGTCGCCGATCTCGTACCTGAGTCCGACTATCCCTACGTGACCGTCGAGGGGCCGACAGTCGCGGCGGCGTTCGCTGTCCGAGAGGACGAGCTGAACGATCTCTTGCGCAACGAGGGATACGAAGGCACCACCTATTACCGGCGTGGCGCCCGGCTGCCCTATCCGGTCGCAGCGCAGCTCTACGGCTTGCTGGACACCCTCGGTGAGGCCGACCGGGTGAGCTGGAAACAAGGACGCAACCCCGTCCCCGCACGGATCTCCGTCGACACCGAGCTGGCCTGGTTCCTCGGCATCTACGTCGCTGAAGGATTCCGCCGCGCCAACCAGGTGGTGGTGTCCAACGCGGACCAGTCGATATTGGATCGTGCGGCAGCGGTTCTTGAACACCTTGAACTGACTTACCACCGTGGGCCTGAGGCCATCACCTGCGGATCGTCGATCCTGTCCGCGCTGCTGGGCTGGCTTGGAACCGGTGGCAAGGCCCCGACCAAGAGGGTCCCCCCTGTTGTCTTCGGCTGGCCGACGCCACTGATAGAGGCATTCCTCTCCGGTGTGGTTGACGGCGACGGTTCGTTGGACGGTGGACGGACGTCGGTGTGGACGACTTCCCATGGCCTCGTTGGCGATCTCTTGCTGCTGTTCTCACGGCTGGGCCAACGTGCCGGAAGCTGCGCATTTCCAGCTCGCGGCAATGCGCTGCCTTCATGGCAGGTCTACACGCCGAACCGCGAGCACAAGCTGCTGACCTCCGTTCCGCTACCCAACCAGCTACTTGTCGATCTGCGTAACGAATGCCAGCTCAGTCAGGCCGGGGCCGCGCGCCTTGCCGGATATCGGGCAGCGGCGGGCCTGGGTCGACTTGAACGTGGACGAAACATCAACGCCGTTTGGCGGCGCACACTCAAGCGGATCCGTGATGGATTCACACAATGCGCACCGACCGCCCAGTCCTTGCCGCTTCTGGACCGGCTGGTGGATGGCGGGTTGCTCTGGGATGAGGTGGTTGTCGTGCGTGACACGGGCGTGACCGAGGCCATCTTCGACATCGAGGTGCGTCCGAGCAGCCGCAAGATCGAGAACTTCGTCGCCGGCCACGGTGGGGTGTTCACCTCGAATACCGCCGGCTTCATTGACGCTGGTTTTGATGGGCACATCACGTTGGAGCTGTCGAATGTGGCCAACCTGCCGATCACGCTGTATCCGGGGATGAAGATCGGGCAGGTGAGCTTCCTGCGCATGACCACGCCGGCCGATGTCCCCTACGGCCAGGTGGCGGGGTCCAAATACCAGAACCAGCGGGGTCCGACCCCCAGCCGGTACTGGGAGAACTTCCACTAGGCGGCTAGCCCAGGAGTTGGGTCGTCACCCGTCCCAGGATCTTCCCGACGCAGTTCAGGTTGAGCAGGCCGGACTCGCAGACGTGGGTGGTCGCGCTGGCATCGTCGGGGGCCAGGATCTGGATGGGCACGGTCACCTCGACCACCTCGCCGGTGTCGAGGGGATGAAGCGAGCACGACGCCGACCAGATCAACCCCAGCCCGACGACGCAGCCGTTCGGCGCACCGTTCACCACCGCCCCCGAGACATCGACCTCCAGGTAGAGCCCATCGGTGGGTTCCCCGGTGTTGTTGGTCAGCGTTATCCGCAGTTCGGCGCCGGCGCGCACCCAGACCACGATGAGTCCAGGGCGCTCTCGGGGCCGGGTCGTGGTGGGAGGGCTGGTCGACGTGGTGGTCGTGGTGATCGGCAGGGGCAGCGTCGGCGTCAGCGGTGACAGCGCCGGAGGAGGGGGCGCCGTCGTCGTCGTCGTGGTTTCGTCTGGCGGCGCCGTGGTGGTGGTCGTGGTCGGTCGGACCAGGGCCGTCGGGACCTCCACGACGGGTTCATCGGGCGGCGGAGGCGTGACCTGCGGCGAGGTCGTCGGGGTCACCTCCTCGGGCTTCTCGGCCAGATCGGGCAGGTTCTCCGGTCCACCCCGCATGGAGATCATGGCGATGGCCAGCGCGGCGATGGCCACGATGCCCGCCACCACCGTCGGGTTGGATCGGGCCTTGGAGATCAGCTTGCGCCCCATGAGGACGCCCCCGGTCACCGCACCGCCCGCCGCGGTCGCGGCACCAACCTGCGCCGCTGTGGCCTGGAAGAAGGGGAACAGCGAGCGCACCAGCATGCGGTTGACGTCGACCAGCTCGGCCACCAGGGACCGGCAGGCACCGCAGTCGTCCAGATGCTCCTCGGTCGTACCGCGGTCCCTCTGGCTCAGCCCGTCGCGCACATAGGCGCCGAGGCGGGACCGAAACGGCTCGCACTGCGGACGCGGGGCCGCCTGCAGATGGGCCTGAAGGTAGGCCTGACGCAGCTTCTCCCGGGCCCGGTAGGCCAAAGCGGCCGCAGCGTTGGCCGACATCCCCAACACGCCGGCCAGCTCGCGGGGCTGGCGTCCCTCGACCGCGGTCTGCCACAGCACGGCCTGCCACTTCTCGGCCAGCGACTCGTAGGCGCTGACCACCAACTGCCGGTCGGCGGGATCGAGCTGGGGCGAGTGGGCCTCGGCCCGAACCGGCTCGGGAACCTCGTCCACCGGCTCGTCGTGCGACCGGGTGATCAGGTCTGCGGCCAGCCGGCGCAGGGTGACGAACAGATAAGCCCGAAAGGCCTCATCCGGACCACCACCCCGCCGCAACGCCCCGAGGATCCGCTCGAAGGCCCCGTTGACCAGGTCATCCGGGTCGCCGGCGCGCGGGTAGGCCGACGCCAAACGCCGGGCCGCGGCCTGGTGCCGAACGTAGAGTTCTGTGAACGCCGCCTCGTCGCCCCCGCGTGCCTGAGCGAGAAGCTCGGCATCGGAAAGTGCTGTGGTTGTCATCGCTCCAGCGCCGCCATCTGTCAGCCCATCCCCACTGGACCGTCACCTTATGGATTCGACGGGCAGCGTCACCGGGAGTAGCCGAAAAAACTTCGGAACTCGGCACGAATTCGTCACCATGGCTCGGCCGGTTCAAGTCCCGGCGAAAATCTCGAAGATATTTCCGGTAGTGGCGTCATGATCCGTCATTGGCTCCCTCCTTGGGGTGTATGAACGAGCCGTCGACTAGGACCGGCCTTCCCCCCCACGGCTGGACCGGAATGTCACGTCTCGTTTCGCTCGTCAGCCGGTCGGAGTGCCCGCCCCGGCCGGCAGACGAGCTCCTCGCAGAGTGGTACGACGCCAGTGGGACCCCGCTCCCGTTCGCAGAATGGTGCGATCCCACGGCTCGGAGCCTGGCCTCCACGTTGAGCGAGCTTCGCGGGCCCCGGATGGTCGATGCAGCGGTGGTGGCCTTTGCCCAGGCCCGTGCCGGCGCAGACCATTCGGCGGAGGAAGTGGCAGCAGACCTGACTGCGCTGGTCAGGTTGGTGAGCACGCGGTCGGCGGACGACGTGCTCGACCCGGTGGCTCTTGTGGCGAGAGCCTTGGCAGCCTGGGCGGCGGAACAGGTTGCCGTGGTATCCACCGCGTCGTGCATCGACCCAGTGACGGGATTGGTGAACGGCGGCTTCCTCCGGGCCCGCCTGCGTGAGCTGCACGCCCAATGTGACGCGTTGGCCATCGCTCCCCCGATGACCTTCGGGTCGTTGGTCGTGCGGCTCGAACTGGGGGATGTCCCGATCCCCGACCGTATGAGCGCCAGGGTCGCCGCGGGGCGGGCCCTGCGCCTGGTCTTCCGGGCCGGCGAGACGGTCGCGGCGCTGAGCGCGTCGCGGCTGGTGGCGGTCATGCCGGCCTATGCGCTGGACCGGGCGCAGGGTGACCTGCAGCTGGCGTTGGCGCAGCGGCCGGAGCTGATCGGTGTGGCGGTCCACATCGATCGGCGGCCGTTCGGCGAGGGGATCGACGGGACCTGGAGCTCCCTGGCGGGGACCCCGGTAGGGGCCTGAGAAATCGGCGGCTCAGGCCCCTCTCCGGGAAGTCAGCCCGGAGAGATAGGGGTCGGGCGATGTCGTCGAACAGGGCCTGCTGGACAAGACCGAGCGATCAGTGGCGTTGGTTGGCCTGTTCAGGGTCGGATCAGTCGGGGATGCCTTCGACTGGTTCGAGGCGCCGGGCGTCGCGCTGCTCCAGGGCTTCGAGCAGGTGCATGGAGATGTCGGCCACCTTGACCTCGTCCTCTTCCTTGCCCGCGGCCTTGGTGCCGTCGTCGATCATGACGTAGCAGAACGGGCAGGCGGTGGCGATGCGACTGGCCCCGGTCGAGATCAGCTCCTGGCTGCGCTCGTCGTTGACCTTCTTGCCGATCGTCTCCTCCATCCACATCCGGGCCCCGCCCGCGCCGCAGCACATGCCCTTGGTGCCGTTGCGCCCGGCCTCGACGATCTCGATGCCGCCGAGGCTGCCGATGACCCGCCGCGGCGCCAGGTACACGTCGTTGTGCCGGCCCAGGTAGCAGGAGTCGTGATACACCACCCGCTCCTCCAACCGGGCCTCGCTGAGGTCGAGCCGACCCTCGGTGATCAGCCAGTCGAGCAGCTGGCTGTGATGGATCACCTCGTAGTTCCCGCCCAGCTGGGGGTACTCGTTGGCCAGGGTGTTGAAGCAGTGGGGGCATTGGGTGACGATCTTCTTGACCCCCATGCCGTTGAGCGTCTCGACGTTCTGCATGGCGAGCATCTGGAAGATGTACTCGTTGCCGGATCGCCGGGCCGGGTCACCGGTGCAGTTCTCCGAGGGTCCGAGGATGGCGAAGTCGAGGCCGGCCCGCTGCATGAGCTTGGCCATCGCCACCGTGACCTTCTGGTTCTTGTCGTCGAAGCTGCCGGCGCAGCCGACCCAGTAGAGGTACTCGTGGTCGAACTCGCCGCCGGGCTCGACGATGGTGACGTCCTCGACCTTGGAGGTCCACGCCGCCCGATCGGACTGCGACATGCCCCAGGGGTTGCCCGAGTTCTCCATGCCCCGGTAGGCGGTGCCCAGCTCGGTCGGGAAGTTCGACTCCATCAGCGACAGGTAGCGCCGCATGTCCAGGATCTTGTCGAGGATCTCGATGTTGACCGGGCAGATCTCGTCGCACGCCTTGCACGACGTGCAGGCCCAGACCTCCTCCGGGGTGATCCGCTCGAACAGCGAGTCGGCCGACACCGTGATCTCGGGATCGACCCCCAGCGGCGGCGAGACCGGCGGGGTGCCGGTGAGGGCCATGACCTCGCCGGTCTTGAGCACGATCTCGCGGGGGTCCAGCGGCTTGCCGGTGGCGTGGGCCGGACAGACGCTGGTGCAGCGTCCGCACATGGTGCAGGCGTCGGTGTCGAGCAGCTGCTTCCAGGTGAAGTCCTCCACGGTGGAGGCCCCGAAGGTCTCCAGCTCGGTCTCCATCAGGTTGGGCATGGGCTTCATGGCGCCCTTGGGCCGCTCCCGATCCCGCAGGTACATGTTCAGCGGCGACGTGAACATGTGCCGCAGCATGGTCACCGGCAGGATCATCAGGAACAGCACGAAGAACCCGACATGGGTCAGCCACCAGGCCTGATGCCAGCCGGACAGCCCGTCCATGTCCTTGATCAGCGACGACAGCGGGTAGCCGATGAACGACCACTTCTCGAAGTCGGGCCGGCCGACCAGGGCGATGCGGAACGCCTCGGCCCCGAAGCCGGTGAGCCCTAGACCCAGGAAGGTTCCCAGGATCAGGGCGTGCTCGGGCTTGGACTTGATGCGGATCCGGTACGGCCTCTGGATGTAGCGCCGGACCAGCGCCCAGACCACCCCGACCACGAACAGCAGCCCGGCTAGGTCTCCGACGAACGAGTAGGCCCGGTAGACGTCGCCGTGGAGGAACTTGGCGCTCTCGGGCATCTGGTGGTTGATCTCGAGGACGGTGGTGACCGCCAGCAGGATCAGGAAGTTGAAGTAGATGAGCGAGTGCATGACGCCGGCGGCGGGATCCCGCAGCAGGGTCTGCATGTACGCACCGGCCCGGAAGTCCCGCAGGCGTCGGCCGATGTTCTTGGTGGTGGTGCGCCGATCATCGGGAGCGCCGCGCTCCCAGTTGCGCACTCGCTGGCTGAACAGGACGGCCCCGTACACGAACACCACCGGCAGGATCGTGTAGAAGACCAGCTTCCAAGCCGACGGGATGTTGCCGAAGACCTGGCGGGTGGTCGGCGAATCGTCATGCCACTGTTCGATCGTGGCCGCCACTCCCGAGGCGATGGTGACCAGCGCAACCAGCACACCGAGCGTGATGACGAGATGCTGCGGCTTGATACGGCGCGTTCTCACGCCGGGAACCTACCCCACG
>DASXTK010000098.1:0-11093 GCA_036505485.1 Acidimicrobiales bacterium | reverse complement strand
CCCACGGGGCGGTCCGGGCCCTCCCCCTCGGGGCCGAGAGCGACACCATGGCCTGGAGCTCGGTCGGGGGTCGTTGGAGGACGGTCCAGGTCCGCTACCCCCGCTTCGTCCCGCCCGGCTACGGCCTCCACCCGCTGCGGGTAGCGCTCGCCGGGTTGGTGCAGGTCGTGGTGGCCGGTGCCGGACTCCGCTGGCTCCCCCGCCTCCCCGATGGCCTCAACGAGGTCGTCGATGCCATCGATCCGTCCTGGAATCGCGATGTCATCGACCTCGTCACCCAGGTCACCGTGCTCCTGCTCGCGATCGTGGGCACAGCCGTCCTACTGCGCGGCGCGTGGATGCTGGTGGCCGGTAGCGCCGACCTGGTGGGCGGGCGTGACACGGTCGAGGGCCGGGTCCTGCGCTACCGGGTCTTCGGCAGCGACAAGTCGAAGCGCTGGTGGGTGGCGGTGGACGACGGCCGCGGCGACAAGCGGACCGCCTGGCGACTGTTCACCTCGGTGAGCTTCAGTCAGGGCTCGACCGTGCGGGCTCAGGTCACGACCCGGCTGGCCCACGTGAAGGACATCGAGACCGTGGCCGCCGCGCCCGGCGACCTCGCCACGTCCGCGGACGGAGCCGGCAGCGAGCCGGCCCCGCAGCTGACCGGCATCGCCGCGATCCTCCAACAGGCGACCACAGACCACCCCCGTGGACCCTCCCCGCCCCTGCCCGACGCGACCGCGCTGGCCGAAGCTACCGGGATCCCACTGCAGCCCGATCCGACACAGTCGTCGTATCCGATGGCCCTCGACCACGGCGCGGCCAGCTTCGAGGGACCCGACGGCATCCACCTCCAGCTCGCCTGGACCAATGCCGCCCCCATCGAGGCGCTGCGCTCGACCCCACGGTTCCTGCGTCACTCGGTAGAAGGCCTGGGCGACGAGGCCTACCGCCTGCGCATCGGTGGCTATCTGGCCGCCCGCGAGGGTGACGATGTTCTGGTGGTTCTGCTCCGATTGCCCGGACGATCCCACGAGGAGCGCGACCACCTCGCCGAGGCCGTTGCCCGCGCCATGTTCGCCGGCCGGACCGGGATCCGGTCGGATGCGACCTTCTGAATACCCCTCGCCGGTAGTGTTGTCGCCCGATGGTGATCCGCGGGTTCGAGCGGCGCCTCGAGCGCATGGTCGAGGGTGCGTTCGCGCGTGCGTTCCGCTCCAGCATTCGTCCCGTCGAGCTGGCGCGGGGGCTGGCCCGCGAGATGGACAACCGGCTCTCGGTCGGGGTGCGTGGAGCCCCCGTGGTCCCCAACCACTTCACCATCTATCTGTCGCCCACCGACCACGCCGAGTTCGCCGAGGCCCAGGATGCGTTGCGCCGGGAGCTGTGCGACGCCGCCCGGGAGCACGCCCGAGACGAGCGCTACGGCTTCATGGGTCCGATCGAGGTCGAGATGGTCACCGACGAGCGACTCGGCATCGGGCGCTTCGAGATCGAAGGTCGGTTCCGGGAAGGTCCGGGCGGTGCGGGGGCGGGCAGCCTGGTCCTGCCCACCGGCAATCGCTTCACCCTGTCCGAGCACGTCATCAGCATCGGACGCCGGCCGGAGTGCAACATCGTGCTCGCCGATCCCAACGTCAGCCGCAACCACTCCGAGATCCGACCCCACGGGGACTCGTTCCTGCTGATCGACCTCGGTTCCACCAATGGGACCAAGGTCAACGGGGTGCGGATAGACCAGCACATCCTGCAGGACGGCGACGAGCTGACCTTCGGCAACACCCAGATGTACTTCGAGGCCAGCTGACCCCCAGCCCCGTGTGGCTAAGGGAGACGGCGCCGTGGGGCCAGTAGTCTGCCGTTCCGGTGCCCGATCAGCTCCTGAACCTGCTGAAGATCTTCCTCCTGGTACTGCTGTACCTGTTCTTCCTCCGGGTCCTGCGCGCCGTGTGGACCGAGATGAATCCGCGGCCGGTCGAAGCGGGTACGGGAACGACGGGCCGAGCCCCCAAACCCCTCAAGCCCCGAGCAGCTCGCCGAGCCGGACGGTCCGGGCATCCTCAGCTGCGGGTGATCGAGCCTCCGGCGCTTCGGGGCGGGGCATATCCGCTGGACGAGGAGGTGACGTTGGGTCGCGCCGCGGGGTGCCAGGTGCCGCTCGACGATGCCTACGCCAGCCAGGTCCACGCCCGAGTTTTCCATCGTGACGGACAGTGGTTCGTGGAGGATCTAGGTTCGACGAATGGCACGTACCTCAATCGCCGCCGGGTGGCCGGGCCGATGGTGATGAAACGGCGAGATCGCATACAGATTGGCAACACCGTGCTGGAGCTCGTGTGACGGCGATGGCGTATTCGACCGTGCTGCGCGGATCCGGAGCGACGCACGTCGGCCGGGTGCGCTCCAAGAACGACGACCGCTATCTCACCCACGCCGAGCTGTGGGTGGTGGCCGACGGAATGGGCGGCCACCGCGGCGGCGATGTCGCGGCCAGGCTGGCCTGCGAGTCCCTGGCTCAAGGTCTCCCCGCACCGTCGGTGGAAGGGCTGGTCGACGCCATCGATGCCGCCAACCAAGCGGTCCACAACGCCGGTTCCAGCGATCCCGACCTGACCGGGATGGGCACCACGGTCGTGGCCCTGGCGCTGGTCAACGACAGCGGCGAGGAGGTCCTGGCCGTGGCCAGCGTGGGTGACTCCCGGGTCTACCGGCTCACCGGCGGCGAGCTCGAGCAGCTCACCGAGGACCACAGCCTGGTCGCGGACATGGTGCGCGAGGGCAGCCTGTCCCCGGAGGAAGCGGCCACCCACCCGCAGCGCAACATCCTCACCCGGGTGCTCGGGGTGTACGACGAGATCCCCGTCGACGTCGTCACCATCATCCCCCACCACGGCGATCGCTATCTGCTGTGCTCCGACGGGCTGTTCAACGAGGTGTCCGAGGATGGCATCGGCGCGGTGCTGCGCCGGCTGGCCGAACCGGCTGATGCCGCGGACGAGCTCGTACGTCTGGCCGTCGAGGCCGGCGGACGCGACAACGTGACGGTCGTGGTGGTGGATGTCGTGTCCGACGGCAACGCCGCCATCACCGCCTCGGTCGCGCTCGCCGGCGACAACCTGGCCGCGGACGCCGACACCACCTACAGCCCCGGCGGCGCCTACGCCGACACGACGCCGGACACCGACGACATCGATGCCATCCGGTTCCGCCGGCTGCGCTCCCGCAACGAGGACGACGCTGACGGCGGCGGTGGCCGGCACCGAGGCGATCGGCCCCGACGTCTCACCTGGCGGGTGGTGCTGTTCACCGTGCTGGTGCTGGGGGTGGTCGGCGGGGCCCTGGCCAGCGTCCAGTGGTACGGCCGTTCCGCCTACTACGTGGGGTTCGAGGGCGACCGGGTGGCCATCTTCCGGGGCCGTCCCGGTGGGGTCTGGTGGGTCGATCCGACGCTCGTCGACACGACCCGGCTGGACCGCAACGAGGTGCCCGCCGACACGGTCGATGCGCTGGTCTCGGGCAAGGAGGTGGCATCGCTGGAGGAAGCCACCCAGTACGTCGATCGATTGGAGGAGCGGGTCTTCCGGGCCAAGGAGGAGGCCAACCAGACGACCACCACGGTGCCCACGACCACGCTGCCGACCACCACGGTGCCCACGACCACGCTGCCGGTGCCTTAGCACCGTGCAGAGCGGGAAAGGGACCGAGTGATGCGGTCGGTGCGGCGCAACACGGAGCTGGGACTGCTGTTCCTGGGGACGCTGGTCGTCGTCGGCGCCTACATCCTGGCCAGTCTGGCCCAGGACAGTCGGATCCCGTCCAACATCGGCCCCTTCCTGGCCGTCATCATCGGGATCCAGCTGGTCGGGCACTTCGCCATCCGCCGTTTCGCCCCCAACGCCGACGGGATGCTGCTGCCGCTGGCCAGCCTGCTCAACGGTCTGGGCTACGTGTTCATCGTCCGGCTCGACGAGGCCCATCGCCACCCGGGTGGCCTGGCCCCGCTCCAGGCCACCTGGGCCATCCTGGGGATGGGCGCCTTCGTGGGCACCCTGGTCCTGCTCAGCCAGTCCCGCACGCTGGAGCGCTACCGCTACACCGCGGGGCTGATCGGTCTGGGTCTGCTGATGCTGCCGCTGGTGCCCGGCGTGGGCCAGGAGATCAACGGCAGCCGCATCTGGGTGTCGCTCGGGCCGGTCAACTTCCAGCCCGGCGAGTTCGCCAAGCTGGCCCTGGCCGTCTTCTTCGCCGGCTACCTGGTCGACAAGCGCGAGCTGTTGGCGGTCAACCGGGCCGTCGGTCCGTTCTCGATGCCGGACCCCAAGCACCTGGGTCCGGTCCTGGTGGCTTGGGGCGCCTCGCTGGTGATCATGATCAGCCAGCGCGACCTGGGTTCGTCGCTGTTGTTCTTCACCTTGTTCATCGTGCTGGTGTGGGTGGCCACCGAGCGGGCCTCGTATCTGGTGGTCGGAACGATCCTGTTCGCGTTGGGCGCGACCTTCTCCATCAGCCAGTTCGACCACGTCCAGAACCGCGTCGACATCTGGCGCGATCCCTGGGCCGACGCTGACGACAAGGGCTTCCAGATCGTGCAGTCGGCCTACGCCATGGCCGACGGCGGCATCGTGGGCCGAGGCATCAACCTGGGCACGCCGGACCGAATCCCCTACGCCGAGACCGACTTCATCTTCGCCGCCATCACCGAGGAACTGGGGCTGCTCGGCGCCACCGCCATCCTCATGGCCTTCCTGCTGTTCATCGGGGCCGGATTCCGCATCGCCATGCGGTCCAGCCACGGCTTCGACAAACTCCTCGCGGTCGGACTCACCACGCTGCTGGGGTTCCAGGCCTTCATCATCATCGCCGGGGTCGTACGGCTCTTGCCTCTGACCGGTGTGACCTTGCCCTTCGTGTCGTACGGCGGCTCGTCCTTGCTGGCCAACTACGTCCTGCTGGCGCTGCTGCTGCGGATCTCCGACAATGCGGAACCGAAGCCGGTGGAGGCCACTGAGGCCGTGGCGGTGACGGCATGACCAAGCAGATCCGCAACCTCGGGATCTTCCTGACCCTCTGCTACATCGCGCTTTTCGTGCAGGTGAACCGGCTCACGGTGTTCGACGCCAAGGACCTGCAGAACAAGCCCGGCAACAACCGCCAGGCTGTCCGGGACTTCGACCGGCCCCGAGGCTCGATATCCACCGCGGACGGCGTCGTGCTGGCCCAGACCGTCCCCGACACCAACCCCGACGACCGGCTGGAGCTGCAGCGGACATACCCGGAGGGCGACACCTTCGGTCAGATCACCGGGTTCTTCAACCCACTGTCGATCGGAACCGACGGGCTGGAGAAGGAGTACAACTCCGAGCTGGCCGGGCGGGACCTCACCGATCTCACCAACCTGGACGGCATCGACCGCTTCGTCGACGACTTCTTCGTGGACAAGGACCACGTCGGCAACCTGAGCCTGACCATCCGAGCCGACGTCCAACGGGCGGCCCGTGAGGCCCTGGGCGACGTGCCCGGGTCGGTCGTGGCGCTCGATCCGAAGACCGGCGGAATCCTGGCGCTGTGGTCGTTCCCCTCCTACGACCCCAACCTGCTGTCGGTCCACAACGGCGCTGACGCCACCGCAGCCAGCCAGGCCCTGCTGGCCGATCCCACCAAGCCCCGACTGGCCCGGGCCTACCAGGAGATCTATCCGCCGGGTTCGACCTACAAGGTCGTCACCGCCACCGGCGGCGTGGAGAAGGGCACGGTCACCGCCGACGAGCCGGACTATCCCCTGGCCAACGAGTACCGGGCCCGCGGTGCCGGCTCGCCGATCACCAACTTCGACGATGGCACCTGCGGGGGCAAGCTGTTCGAGATCCTGCGAGTGTCGTGCAACACCGCCTTCGCCCAGATGGGCGTCGACCAGGTCGGCACCGACGCCATGGTCGCCACGGCCGAGAGCTACGGCTTCAACCGCGACGTCCCCATCGACCTGCCCCGGCCGGCCCGCTCCCAGTTCCCCAACGCCAAGGCCGACGACCCCGGGTTCCTGGCCCAGATCTCGATCGGGCAGAACGACGTGGCAGCCACGCCGTTGCAGATGGCAATGGTGGCCGCGGCCGTGGCCAACGGCGGCAAGATCATGACCCCGCACGTCCTGTCCGAGATACGCGACGAGGACGAGAGGGTGGTCCGGACCTACGAGCCCGACGTCTGGACCGAGGTCATGGACGCCGGTTCCGCGGGCCTGCTGCGTCAGGCCATGAAGGAGGTCGCCACCGAGGGGACCGCCCAGCACCTCGGCGACGACATCCCTGAGTTCGAGGTCGGGGGCAAGACCGGCACCGCCCAGTTCCGGGAGGACACCTCGCACGCCTGGGTCATCGGCTTCGCCGGTCCACCCGGGGAGGACCCGCAGGTCGTGGTGGCGGTTATTGTTGAGGCTCAGCCCGGGGTGAGCGAAGCGACCGGTGGTCGGGTCGCTGCACCCATTGCCTCCCAGGTGTTGGCGGCGGCGCTCCAGCCGCTCCCCGCTCCCGGAGAGGGCGGGGCGCCGACCGACGGGGGGTCCGGAGGCTGACATGAACCTCCCCACATCAGAAGCCGAGCGGACAGCGGACGTGACCTATCCGCGCAACCTCTCATGCTTACATCGTCGATTCCAAGACCCGGTCGGCTCGTTGCCGGCGTGGCTTACGCCTTAATCTGAGGTCCGCATGTCGCAACAGGGACCAGTCATCTTCAACGGCCGCTACGAGCTGCACCAACGTTTGGGGCGCGGTGGCATGGCCGAGGTCTATCTGGCCCGTGACCAGATGCTCGATCGCCCGGTGGCGGTCAAGGTTCTGTTCCCCGCCCTGGCCACCGATCCCGGGTTCGTCGAACGCTTCCGGCGTGAGGCCCAGCGGGCGGCCGGCCTCAACCATCCCAACATCGTCGGCGTGTACGACTGGGGCGAGGCCAACGGCACCTACTTCATCGTCATGGAGTACGTGGAGGGCGAAAGCCTGGCCGAGCAGATCCACCGTGAAGGCCGGCTGCACCCCGACCGGGCCGCGGAGATCGCGGCCGACACCGCCGCCGCCCTGGGGTTCGCCCACAGCAACGGCGGGGTGATCCACCGCGACGTCAAGCCGGGCAACGTCCTCATCACCCGCGAGGGTGGGGTCAAGGTGGCCGACTTCGGCATCGCCCGGGCCATCAGCGACTCGTCGGACGCCAACCTGACCAAGACCGGTTCGGTCATGGGCACCGCCACCTACTTCTCGCCCGAGCAGGCCCGCGGTGTGGCCATCGATCCCCGCAGCGACGTCTACAGCCTGGGCTGCGTGCTCTACGAGATGATCACCGGACATCCACCGTTCAGCGGCGAGAACGCCGTGGCCATCGCCTACAAACACGTCCAGGAAGCCCCGGTGGCCCCCCGCCGCATCGACCCGGCGCTGCCCGAGACCCTCGAGGCCATCATCCTCAAGTGCCTGGCCAAGAACCCGGCCAACCGCTACCCCTCGGCCCAGGACATGCGGGCCGACCTCAAGCGGTACCTGGAGGGCGCACGGATCATGGCCGAGCCGGTGCTGACCCCACCGGTCGACCCGGGCGCCACCGGGCTCATGGCCCCCACCGGGTACATGGCCCAGACCTCCACCATCGCCCCCACCGGCCGGTGGGATCGGGGCGGCGGCTACGGCGACGACGGCTATCGCGACCGCTACGAGGACTACGACGACTACGAGGACGAGGAGCCAAAACGGCCCAAGGCCTTCCTGGCCGTGCTCGCCCTGTTGGCCATCGTCCTGGCCGGGGTGCTGTTCCTCCTGGTCCGCTCGTTGAACGACAACGGCGATGGCGCGGTCAAGGTCAAGGTGCCGGCGGTGGTCGGCCTGCAGCGGGTCGAGGCCCAGAATGCCTTGGAGGCCAAGGGGTTCGACGTCAAGGTCACCGAGGAGCCCAACGATCGCGAAATCGGCATCGTGTTCAAGCAGGATCCCGGCGCGAACGACGAGGCCGATGAAGGCTCGCAGGTCGAGATCTTCGTCTCGGCCGGGGCCGAGACGTTCCCAGTGCCCAACGTCGTGGGTAAGACCCAGGACGAGGCTCGCCAGATCCTCGAGACCGCGGGCTACCTGGTGAATCCGGTCGAGGTTCCCGACGACACCGTGCCGGTGGGCTCCGTGGTCAGCCAGGACCCAGCGGCCAACGCCCCGCTGGCCAAGGGCCAACAGGTCACGATCAACATCTCCAGCGGCCCCAACGCCGTGCCCATCCCCAGCGTGGTCGGCAAGACCCAGGCCCAGGCCACGACCGAGCTGCAGGGCGCCGGGTTCAAGGTGGAGGTGCAGGAGGAGCCGAGCGACACCGTCCCGGACGGCAGCGTGATCAAGCAGGACCGCACCGGCAGCGCGGCGCGGGGCGAAACCATCACCATCACCGTGTCGTTGGGCCCCGGTGAGGTGCCGGTGCCGGACGTCCGGGGTCTCAGCGAGCAGGCGGCCAAGGCTCAGCTGACCAGCGCTGGCCTCGCCGTCGGCACGATCACATACCAGGACACCAACGATCCGACCAAGCGGGACCAGGTCATCAGCCAGGTGCCGTCCAACGGCACCTCAGCCCCGAAGGGCACGGCCGTCAGCCTGGTGATCACCAGGTTCAACCCCTTGCCGGGCTCCACCACTACCAGCACCGAACCCTGAGCCCACCGAGCCATGCCGTACACCCTGGTCCTGCTCCGGCATGGACAGAGCGAGTGGAACCTCAAGAACCTGTTCACCGGGTGGTACGACTGCGATCTGTCCGAGCAGGGTGAGCAGCAGGCCACCGCGGCTGGGCGGCAGATGCTGGAGCACGGCCTGCTCCCCGACGTGCTGCACACCTCGGTGCAGGTGCGAGCCATCCGCACCGCCGACCTGGCCCTGCGGGAGATGGGGCGATCCTGGATTCCGGTACGCCGGCACTGGCGGCTCAACGAACGCCACTACGGCGCTCTGCAGGGCCTGGACAAGGCCGCGACCGCCGAGAAGTTCGGCATCGACCAGGTCAAGGTGTGGCGTCGGTCCTATGACATCCCGCCCCCGCCGCTCGACCCCACCGACGAACGCAGCGCCCACCACGACGTCCGTTACGCCGACCTGCCGCCGGAACTGGTGCCGGACACCGAGTGCCTCAAGGATGTGGTCGAGCGGATGCTGCCCTACTGGTACGACGCGGTCGTGCCGGATCTGGTGGCCGGGAAGGTCACGCTGGTCTCGGCCCACGGAAACAGCCTGCGGGCCTTGGTGAAACATCTCGACGGCATTTCCGACCGAGAGATCACCGACTTGAACATCCCCACCGGCGAGCCATTGGTCTACCAACTAGGCCCGGACTTCCGGCCGAGCGAAGAGAAGCCGGTCGAGGATCGTTACCTATCCTCCCCCGAGGACATTCGGGCCAAGGCTGAAGCAGTGGCCCGCCAAGCCGGCGGGAAATAACCCGCCCGGCTTGGCTGAGCTGCGGTGGGTCAGAACGTGATCCCGACAGCGCCCCCGGTGGCGGGGATCGGCCACAGGACGACGGCCAACAGAAACGTGGCGATCTGCGATGCCGTATCAAGACTCTTGCCGTAGTCCTTGTTGATGGCCACGACGATGCCGATGACGACCCAGATCACCACAACCCACGAGATGCTGACGCGCTTGGGCATGGATCCTCCTGAGGAAATCCCCCAGCAAATGGTTGTTTCTGCCCGGCGTGTACCCACCTATCTGGGGTCCAGACGCGAGAGCGGCGGCCCTGGAGGGACCGCCGATCTCGCTTGGGGGGTATGTGTAGGTCGTCAGCCGACGGCTTCTGGTTCCTTCGTCGTGACGGCCGGAGATGTGAGATGTATCGCGAATCAGAGGCCGAAGCCGTTGACCCTATTGCGCGGCGACGCTCCGACCATCACCTGGCCGGCACCGTCGGCTCGCTCCAGGAGATAACCCCGCGACCGCACGGTGCGGATGGCCAGACCCAGCGGAGACAGCCGCCGACGCAGCCGCAGCACGTGGACGTCCAGGGCATTGCGGCTGGAGGAACCGCCGGGCCAGCCGACCCGGGTCAGCGTGTCCCGGCTGACCACGGCCCCGAACCGCTCGACCAGCACCGAGGCCAGACGGGCCTCGACCGGGGGCAACGCCACCCAGCGATCGGCCAGACGCAGCACGCCGTCCTCGTCGATGTCCGGAGCTCCGCCGGTGTCGGCGCCCAACCGCCGCCGCAGGGCTTCGACCCGGACCCGCAGGTCCACGTCGTCGGCCGGCAGACGGATCCAGTCCTCGCGATGGTCGACAGGGACCGGGGGCGCCCCCTGTTCGACCAACAGCAGCCGAGGCTCCCCGGCTTGTCGCAGCGCCTCGCGCCGCTCGATCTCTGCGGGCCAGCGGACGAGGGACACCTTCACGATGACTGACCGTACGGAAGGAGCGTTACCTCATTGTTTCGCTCCGATGAACGCCGCCCCCAAAATAACAAGTGGCGACGCAGTCGCCGCCACACAGGGCGGCAGGGCGGGGTCGGGCGGAGGGTGGTCGACCCTTCCATCGGGCGCGCGGAGGCGGTCGCTCCTAAGCTCCCGCGCATGGCACGAGAGCAGTACCTCGAGCACCTGGCCGCAGTGCCCCTGTTTCGAGGCTTGACGACCAAGGAGCTACGCGACATCGCCAAGGCGACCGTCGAGCTGGACATTGAGCAGGACAAAGAGTTCGTGACCCAGGGTGACGTCGGGCGTGAGGCATTCGTGATCGTCGCGGGCAAGGCCGAGGCGTTCCGCAACGGCAAGAAGATCGCCGAGCTGGGACCGGGCGATTGCGTGGGCGAGTTGGCGTTGCTGGACCACGGTCCGCGCACGGCGTCGGTGGTCGCCGCCACCCCGCTGACGGTGCTGGTACTGGGTCCCCGCGAGTTCGCCGGCGTCCTGGACGAGGTCCCCTCCCTCAGCCACAAGCTGTTGGAAGCCCTGGCGGGACGGGTCCGGGAGCTGGACGCCCGGATCTACGGCTGACTCCGCAATCTGAGGCGTTTCTCGCGCCATAAGCGCGGTTTCTGCCTCAACCCTCCGCCCGACCCCGCCCTGCCACCCTGAGCGGCGGCGACTTGCGTCGCCA
>DASXTK010000097.1:0-4020 GCA_036505485.1 Acidimicrobiales bacterium | reverse complement strand
GGAACTCCACGTTGACCTGATCCGCGGGAACGGCCTGGCTCAGCTTGGTCTCCTCACCGCTGGGCGGCAGGGGGAAGTTGGCGTCGGCCCAGATGCCGGTGAGGCAATCGGCCTGCAGGCTGGCGTCCTTGGCGTTGTCGGTGTTGACGTCGAGCTGCAGCTGGGCGGCCTGGGCCCACAACCGGGCCAGCTCGGCTCCGACCGCGAAGTCACCCAGCTCGTACAGGGCCGGCATCAGGCCCTCGCCGTCGATCACCGCCACGTTCTCGTCCTGGCAGTAGCCGCTGGCGAACTCCAGCTCGTTGCCGCTGAGGTTCTCGCCGTCGCAGGTGATCTCGTCGCGGGCCGGATCCACGACCTTCAGGTCGTTGACCGGGGCCCAGTCGACGCCGATGTTGTCGAAGATCACGCCGTAGAACACGTTGAGGTTCTGCTCGGCCAGCGACAGCAGCCCCAGATCCTGGCCGCTGTCCAACAGCGGCATGTCGCCGCCGGAGATCGCCTCGTCCTCCCGGAAGAACGGGATCTCCACGACCGGCAGGTCGCCGTTGGCATAGTCGGTGTCGTACTTCTCGCAACGCCCAGCGCCGTGCTCGAAGCCGTCTTGGAACGCGCCGATCCGGTCGAACCCCGCGCCGTGGGCCATGGGGTCGTCCGCGGTGGAACCCTTCTGGTCGCTGATGGCGATCATGCCGGCCACGCTCTGGTCCAGCTCGTTCTCGGTGACCGAGAAGCTGTCGCTGTTGCCCTCCGCGATCCACTTCGTCCACGAGCCGGCGTAGCAGTCGGCCTGCATCTCGGCCACGATCGACACCGTGATGTTCTCGCCCCGGGCCTGGATGGCGTGGCCGAACTCGTGGGCCATCACGATGCCGAGGGTGAACGGGCCGAACTCCTCGGCCAGCTGGGGGATCAGCTGCTCCTCGTCCCAGGCGATGAGGTCGTCCTGCGGGCAGTAGAAGGCGTTGTCGGCGATCTCGTCGTAGCTCTGCGCCTCGCACGGCAAGGGCTCGGTGTCGGGCCCGTAGGGATGGAAGCCGCCGGAGATGGGCTCGAAGTTCTCGCCGTAGACCTCGGGATAGGTCTCGGTCCAGAAGCGCTGGACCTCGTCGAGCGCGGTGGTGACCACGTCGTCGAGGGAGTCGGGCGTCTTCGGCTGCTCACCTTGGCCGCCCGCAGTCAGATCGAAGGGGTTGTCGGAAGCTTCCTTGGCGCACGCCGAGACCACGAGTGCAAGCGCAAGGATCGCGCTGAATGTCACTGACCTGGACAACGTGTCCTCCTGCCGTGCCCCCGTCCGCCAGGGGGCCTTGAGCGGCCGACAACCTATCGCCTGGACAGGCCGATGCCGAGTCGCCGTGGGCCCACCTGCGGTGCAGTGCGCCCACTCCCTCGCCGTAGCCTGACCAGGTGCAGCAGGAGTCCAGCACCGTGGCGCCCGTGCTTCCGGCCGACTACCCGGCCCGCTGGGACGGTGACGCCGTTCTGTCCGACGGCCAGACCGTGCACGTGCGTCCCATCCGGCCCGACGACGCGGCCCGCATGCACGAGTTCCACGCCCGCCAGTCGCCCGAGTCCATCTACTTCCGCTACTTCAGCCCCCATCCCACGTTGTCCCAGCGTGAGGTGGAGGAGCTGACCCACATCGACTACGTCGACCGGATGGCCTTCGTCGCCCTGCGCGACGACGTGCTGGTCGGCGTGGCCCGCTACGACCGCTGGCCCACCCGGACCGAGGCCGAGGTGGCGTTCTTCGTCGATGACGCCAACCGGGGCCGGGGTCTGGCCACGCTGCTGCTCGAGTATCTGGCGGTGGCGGCCCGGGAGGCCGGGGTCAGCCGGTTCACCGCCACCGTGCTCCCGTCGAACCGGCGCATGGTGTCGGTGTTCCAACAAGCCGGTTTCACGGCGTCGAGCAGCTTCGAGGAGGGCGTGATCGAGGTGCGGCTGGATCTGCAACCGACCCCGGAGGCCGAGGCCGCCATCGACGCCCGGGCCCACCACGCCGAGGCCCACGCGGTGGGCCTGCTGATGGCGCCGCGCACGGTGGCGGTGGTGGGGGCCAGCCGGCAGCGGGGCAGCGTGGGCCACGCCGTGCTGCGGAACCTGTTGCACCACGAGTTCGTCGGCCCGGTCTTCCCGGTGAACCCGGCCGCCGACCACGTAGCCGGGGTGCGGGCCGTGGCGTCGCTGGACGAGATCGACGGACCCATCGACCTGGCCGTGATCTGCGTCCCGGCTGCGGCGGTGCCGGCGGTGATGGAGGACTGCGGCCAGCACAACGTTCGGGCCGCCATCGTCATCGGATCTGGGTTCGCCGAGTCCGGTCCCGAGGGCGAGGCCCTGTCCGACGCCACCCTGCGCACCGCTCGCCGGTTCGGGATCCGACTGCTCGGGCCCAACTGCCTGGGCGTGATCAACACCGACCCCACCGTGCGCCTGCACGCCACCTTCGCCACGCCCCAGGCCCATCGGGGCACGATGGCCCTGCTCAGCGAGTCGGGCACGATCGGCAGCGTCATCCTCGACCACATGGGTGCGGTCGGCCTCGGCATCTCGTCGTTCGCCGCCATCGGCAACCGGGCCGACGTCTCGGCCAACGACCTGCTCCAGTTCTGGGCCGACGACGACCGCACCAAGTTCGTGCTGCTGTGCCTGGAGTCCTTCGGTAACCCCCGCAAGTTCAGCCGGATCGCCCGTCAGCTCTCCCGCACCAAGCCGGTGGTGGCGGTGAAGAGCGGGCGGTCGGCCCGGGCCTATCCCGATGCCGACGGCGACGTGCCGGCCACGACGGTTGGAGCGCTGCTGCGTCAGACCGGGATCATCCGGGTGGACACCTTGGCCCAGCTCCTCGATGTGGCCAGGGTGCTCGCCGGACAGCCGTTGCCGCCGGGTCCCCGGGTCGCGGTGGTCGGCAACACCGGCGGTTCGCTGGTGACCGCAGCCGACGCCTGTGTGGACGCCGGGTTGGTGCTGGTCGAGCCCACCTCCATGGAGGCCGATGGCATCGGCGTCGGCGGGGCTGGCGGGAGCAAGTTGCGGCGGAACCCGATCGATCTGGGCTACCTGGGCAGCGCTGACGACCTGTCTCAGGTGTTGGGACGGCTGTTGCGCGACGACGGGGTCGACAGCGTGTTGGTGGTGTGCGCACCGTCGCCCCGCCATGAGACCCAGGACTGGGTCCGGGCCATCGAGTCGGCTCGGCCGGCGAACCGGGACAAGCCGGTGGTGGCCAGCATCCTCATGCCCCATCCGCCGGTGATCGCCGAGGACGGCGAGCGGGCCGTTCCGGTGTTCGACTTCCCCGATGCCGCGGCCTACGCCCTGGGCCAGGTGACCCATCACGCCTTGTGGCGTGCCGCTCCTGAGGGACGGCTGGTGCAGCCCGACGGCGTGTCACCCTCCGACACCCGATCCTTGGTGGCCCAGATGTTGTCGTCCCATGGTCCGGGCTGGCTGCCGGCCGATGCGGTGGTCTCGGCGCTGACCGCGGTCGGTCTCGACCCCATCCCTTCTCGGCTGGCCGACGACATCGACTCCGCCGTCGCGGCCGCGTCCGATCTGGGGTATCCGGTGGCCCTCAAGGCAGTGCGCCGTGACCGGATGGCCAAGACCGAGGCCGCAGGGCTGGCCCTGGACATCCACACCGAGGCCCACCTGCGGGAGACCGGGGCCCGGATGCTGGCCAACCGGGGTGAGCTGGCGTTCCCCGCCGTGGTGCAGACCATGTCCGCTCCGGGGATCGATGTGGCCGTGACCGTGGCGCAACACCCCCTGGTGGGACCGGTTCTGTCCCTGGGCGCCGGTGGCGTGGCCACTGAGCTGGCCACCGGCGCGGTGCAGGTCCTCCCATTGACCGACCTGGACGCCCGGCGCTGCGTGGCCGAGTCCCCGGTCGGGCCGCTGCTGGACTCGGCCGGCCAGGCCCGGCTCGAGGACCTGCTGCTGCGGGTGGGTGCGCTGGTCGAGGCCTCGCCCGAGGTGGTGGGGCTGGAGCTCAACCCGGTCATCGTGTCCGCC
>DASXTK010000096.1:0-11955 GCA_036505485.1 Acidimicrobiales bacterium | reverse complement strand
CGACGCCGAGGAACTCCTGTTGGACCATGCCCACGACCTTGAGTTCGCGGAGTTCGTGGCAGCGGTGCGGTATTGGGAGCAGCTGGTGGATGAGGACGGCGCCGAGGACAAAGCCACGAACGACTACGAGGCCCGGCGTCTGAATGTGTCCGAGATGCTCGACGGGGTGAAACGCATCGACGGGCAAATGGACGCGATTGGTGGGGAGATCTTCGCCACCGAACTCGAACGCCTGGAAACCGCCTTGTTCAAAGCCGACTGGGCCGAAGCGAAAGCCACCTGGGGGGACCAGACCACGATCGAGAAGTTGAAGCGGACGTCGGGGCAGCGTCGTCATGACGCCCTGGTGGAGATGGCGACCCGCTCCGCCACCATGCCCAAAGACGGACGCCGCCCCTCACCCCTCTTCACGGTCCTGGTCGGCTGGGAGACATTCAAGGGCCGCATCTGCAAACTCGCCTCCGGGCAGACCATCACCCCGGGACAAGCAGCACCATGGCTGTTCGACGCCGAAATCGAACGCGTCGTGTTCGACACCCCCAACCGAGTCATCGAGGTCGGGAGACGGGACCGGTTCTTCCGCGGCGGGTTACGCCGAGCCATCCAGGTCCGAGACCAGCACTGCACCCACCCCGGCTGCGACATCCCCTACCCGCACTGCGCCATCGACCACACCCAGCCCTACAACAAAGACGGCGAAACCATCCAAACCAACGGCCGGCTCCGATGCCGCCACCACAACCCCACAGACAACGGCTGGACACCCCAACCCGACGATGAACCCGACGAAGGCGACGAACCCGACGATGACGACGAGGACCTCGACCCCGACGACACCCGGTGAGGCGCCGCTGCTGGCTGTGCGACGACACCCGGTGAGGCGCTGCTGACTGTGCGGCGGGCACGGCGCCGGGCAAGACAGTCTCTCGTCAGGGTGGGGTGAGGGCTGTTGCGGCTTGGTGCCAGGTGGAGCGGCCGAAGGTGGCGGCTTGGGTGACGGTGAGGGCGGAGCCGGTGGGGCGGGTGTGGTTGGCGGTGAGGTGGTGGGTGTTGCAGTCGAGGTTGGCGTGGGCGCAGAGGTCGTTGAGTAGGTGGTCGCATTGGCTGCTGGGCAGCCAGAGGCGTAGGTCAGGCTCGGCGGTTGGCTCGCCGTTGGTGAAGGTGACGTCGAGTTGGCGACCGCAGGTGGGGCAGGTCGTGATGGCGTGGGCGTCAAGGCCGAGGGCGGCGGGGATGCCAATGGCATCGAACGCGCACCAGGTGTGGATGACCCGACCTTCGTGGGCGATGTGGTGGGGCGTGGGTCCGGTGGAGAGGCCGTGGATCCCGGCGACTCGGCCGTCGGGACCGATCACGATGCGGCCGTGGTGTTGCATCAGCTCGACGACGGCAGGCGCGGCGTCGAGCTCCGGGAGTGAGGGCTGCCGGCCATTCCAGAGGGCGACGAAGCCGCGGACCGCGAGCCGGTGTTCGGGGCTGGTGGTCTCGACATCGAGGCTGACGGGTGGTTCGCAGCAGTCCATGCCGGGACCGTATGGGTTCCTGTCGAGGGGAAGGTCAAGCCCTCGCCAGGGCTATCCCGACAGGATGCTGCAGTAGCCGTGGCAATCCGCGGGGTCCTGGTCGGCGGCTCGTCGGGCGAGGTCTTCCAGAACATGTCGGGCTTGGGTCAGCTCCGCGATGCGTTGATTGACGTCGGTCAAGCGGGTGTCGATGATGCCCTGGACGTGTTGGCACGGCGGGTTGCCGGCGTCACTGATGTCGAGGACCTGTCGGATCTCGTCGAGCCGCAGGCCCGCAGCTTGCGCATGGCGGATGAACGCGAGCCGCTCGAGGATCGACCCCTCGTAGTCCCGGTAGCCCGACGAGGTCCGAACGGGCTCGGGGAGCAGGCCCTCGGCTTCCCAGAACCGGATGGTCTTGGCCGGCACCTTCGCTTCGGCGGCGATCTCACCGATACGCACCCAATCACCTCCCCCTTGACCTTCCCGCCAACAGGAAGGTCTACCGTACCGGCGACCCGGACTCGGGAGTGATCGCGATGGATGTTGAGCTGCTGTACTTCGATGGTTGCCCCCACTGGCGCACCGCGGACGAGCGGATCCAGCAGGTCGCCGCCGAGATCGGCGCGACCGTCGATCATCGACGAGTCACCAGCGCTGAGGTCGCGGCGTTCGCGGGGTCACCCACGATCCTGGTCGACGGGCACGACCCGTTTCCGACCACCCCGGGATCGCGGGGATTGTCGTGCCGCCTGTACGCGACCCCGGAGGGCTCGGCGGGTTCGCCGACGGTTGAGCAGCTGCGCGCCGCACTCCACCACAGCGGGTCGTCGTGACTGATCCTTCCCGGGCCTTCAACGCTCAAGTCGTGCGCGACCGGCGTCGCCGGGTACTCGTGCCGTTGCCGTTCGACCCGGACCAGGAGTGGGGTGCTCGGGCCCACCATCGGGTGCATGGCACGGTCAACGACATGGGCGTCCGCGCCGTGGTCGAGACGATCGACGGTTCCGGGCACGGCATCTTGTTGGGGCCGGCGTGGCGGCGCTGTTGCGAGATCGCTCCAGGCGACGAGGTCGCTGTTGTGCTCAAACCCGAAGGCCCGCAGCGCGACGACCTCGCCCCCGATGTCGTCGCCGCCCTCGAGGCGGAGCCGGAGGCGGGCGCCTTCTTCGACTCGCTCGCCCAGTTCTACCGGCGCGCCTACCTGCGCTGGATCGACGCCACCAAACGCCGACCCGAGGTCCGGGCCGAGCGCATCGCCGAAATGATCCAGCTCCTCAAAGCAGGACACAAGGAACGCCCCAACACGTGACTGTCCGCCAGGGTTGCACCCCCCGCGCCTCGAGGGCCCGGGGCGTAGGCCTATCGGAGCGGGCGGAGCCCGCGACCCTTACGCGGGGCGTGGCCCTGGGGTGGGGGTCAGGGGGATCCCTGATGGTGGTCAGGGGTGGTCGTTCGTACCTTCGACAGGTACCCCTCGTAGAAGGCGGAGGACATTCCCATGACCACGATCCTGTCCGCGCGCGCTGTTCGGAAGATCTATCGAACCGGCGCTCAGGAGGTCGAGGCTCTGCGGGGCATCGACCTCGACGTCGCGGAGGGCGAGCTCGTCACCGTGATGGGCCCATCCGGGAACGGCAAGACCACGTTGCTCAACTGCCTGTCCGGGCTCGACGACATCGACGAGGGCACGGTCCGGATCGACGGCGTCGACCTCCACCAGCTGAGCGACGCCAAGCGGACCGCCCACCGAGCGGCTCGGATGGGCTTCATCTTCCAGGCGTTCAACCTCGTGCCCGTGCTCTCGGCCCGGGAGAACGTCGAGCTGCCGCTGCTCGTCAACGGCGTCCGTCCCCGCGCCGCCAAGAAGCGGGCCCTGGCCATGCTCGACCGGGTCGGGCTGGCCGACCGCGCCCGGCATCGTCCCACCGAGCTGTCCGGCGGCGAGCAGCAGCGGGTCGCCATAGTCCGGGCGCTGGTCAGCGAGCCGGCGATCGTCTGGGCCGACGAGCCGACCGGGAACCTCGACAGCCAGACCGCGGCGTCGGTGCTCGAGGTGCTCCACGACGCCCATCGGGCCGGACAGACGCTGGTCCTGGTCACCCACGATCGCACCATCGGCGCCACCGGAACCCGGCTGGTGCAGGTCCGTGACGGCCGCATCACCTACGACGGCAGCCCATCGGTGCTCGGAGTCGGCGCCGCCGACGGAGGCGACCACCACGCCACCGCCAACGGCACGCTCAGCCGCAGCGCTCCGGTGGTGACGAGATGAGCCTGGTCTTCCTGCCCATCCTGTTGCTGATGGCACTGATCATCGGCTGCAGCCTGTTCGACCTGGTGGCCCGGCGCAGCCTGCGGCGCATGGCGTTGCGGAACATCGCCCGTCGCCCGGTCGAGGCCCTGCTGGTGGTGGGTGGCGCCGCTCTGGGCACGGCCATCATCACCTCGGCCTTCGTGGCCGGCGACACCTTCGACGCGTCGATCCGCAACATCGCCAGGACCGACCTCGGTCCCATCGACGAGACCGTCCAGATCGCCGACCTCAGCCAGCTCGACGCCGTCGAGGCCCAGCTCAACGATCCCGCGCCGATAGAGGGAACCGACGGCGTCCTCCCCATGGTCCTGGCCCAGACCGCGGTGCGAGCCGGCGACGGGGACAAGGCCGAACCGGTCGTGCAGATAGGCGAAGTGGACTTCGACGCAGCCCGAGCGTTCGGCGGCGACACGGCTGCCACCGGCCTGGCCAACGCCGGACCTACGCCAACACCAGGCGAGGTCGTCATCAACGACAAACTCGCCAAGGACCTCGACGTCCGGACGGGCGACACCATCGACGTCTTCGCGTACGGACACACCACCGAGCTCACCGTCCGAACGGTGCTGCCCCAGGTCGGCCTCGCCGGGTTCAACCAGGCGTACGTGGCGGCCGGAACCCTCACCGACCTGGCCGCGACCCAGCCGTCGGTGCACCCGGCGCCGAGCCACCCAGCGGCGGACTCCTGATCTCCAACAACGGCGGCGTCTTCGACAGCGCCGAGCGCAGCGACGCCGTGGAACGCGCGCTCGACGACCGCCTCAGGGGAGTCCAGGGGCTCGAGATCTCCTCCATCAAGCAGGACCTGCTCGACGACGCCGAGTCCAGCGGTGCGGAGATGCGGGACATGTTCACCGCACTCGGCACGTTCAGCATCGCCGCGGGAGTGCTCCTGCTGATCAACCTGTTCGTGATGCTGTCCGAGGAGCGCAAACCCGAGCTGGGGATGCTGCGAGCGGTCGGGATGAAGCGCAACAACCTGGTGCGGCTGTTCGGGCTCGAAGGCGGGCTGTACTCGGTGGCCGCGGCCGGACTCGGGGCCGTGGCCGGCATCGGTGTCGGCTGGGCCATCGTCCAAGCGGTGCAGAACATCCTGGCCGACGAGGAGGATCTGCACTTCGTCCTGCGGATCGAACCGGCCAGCCTGATCATCTCCGGGCTCGTGGGCCTGGCCATCTCGCTGCTGACCGTGTGGGGCACCAGCGCCCGGATCGCTCGGCTGAACGTGATCCGCGCCATCCGCGACCTCCCCGAACCCCGGACCAAGCGCACGTCGGTGTGGCGTCTCGTCTTCGGCGCCCTCGGCATGGTCATCGGTGGGCTGGTCCTCCAGTCGGGGCTGAGCGGCGACGCCGCGGTGCCGGTGCTGATCGGACCGGGCATCGCCCTGGCCTCAGCGGTTCCGCTGTTCGGCCGGTTCCTGCCACGACGCGCCGTCGTGGCTGTCGCCGGTGGGCTCGCCGCCTTCTGGGCCGTCGCCTCCATCGAGCTGGTCCCCGATGCCTTCAAGGACGCCGGCATCGAGATGTTCGCGGTCCAAGGGCTGCTGCTGGTCGGCGCCGGGGTCGCGGTCGTGGCCCAGGGCGACCGGGCCTGGGGTTGGATGGCCGACCGCCTGGCCGACCGCGGCGGGCTGGCCAGCCGGCTGGCCGTGGCTTATCCCCTGGCCCGCCGGGTGCGCACCGCCATGTTGCTGGCGATGTTCGCCCTGATCACCTTCATGCTCACGTTCATGGCCTCCATCAGCGACGCCAACCTGGCCCAGGCGCCGGCGCTGGCCCGGGACGCCAGCGCGGGCTGGGACCTCTGGGTCGACTCGTCAGCCACCAACCCGGTCACGACCGAACAGATCGCCCAGAACGACGACGTCGTGGCCACTGCTCCGCTGGTGCAGGGAATGGCGGAGCTGACGCAAGGCACGGCCGCCGCTTCGGACAACCGCTCCGACAACAACAAGGACGACAGCGAGACCTGGCCCCTGACTGGTTTCGAACCCACGTTCACCGCTCCGGGCGCGCCCAAGTTGTCCCATCGGCTCGACCGGTATGCGGATGACGAAGCGGCCTTCGCCGCAGTGGCCGCCAACCCCAACCTGGCCATCGGCTCGGACTGGTTGTTCGAAGGTAACGGACCATCCAGCGAAGGCGGCCTGAACGTCGGGGACAAGGTCACCGCCACCGACCCGGCCACCGGTCAGAGCAAGGTGTTCACCATCGCCGGGCTGACCGATCAGGACTGGGCCGACAATGGTCTGCTGGTCGGACGGAACGCGGCGACCACGCTGCTGGGCGACCGTGCGGTCGAGCGCCGCCATCTCGTCCAGGTGACCGATGGGGCCGACGCCGAAGCAGTGGCCGACCAGATCAAAGCCGACTGGGTCACCTCGGGCGCCGAGGCGACGACGTTCATCAGCGCAGTCGAGAAGGACGTGCACGAGACCGAGGGCTTCATCCGCCTGCTCCAGGGCTACCTGGGTCTGGGCCTGCTGATCGGGATCGCCGGCCTGGGTGTGGTGATGGTGCGAGCCGTCCGGGAGCGCCGCCGCCAGATCGGGATGCTGCGAGCGATCGGCTTCTCCTCCCGGGTCGTGCGTAGGGCGTTCCTGGCCGAGGCCGGATTCGTCTCGCTACAGGGCATCGTGCTCGGCATGGGGTTGGGGCTCGTCACCTCGTATCAGATGTTGCGCAGCGACGTCTTCGGGGACCCGCTGCCATTCACGATCCCGTGGGTGGCCCTGGTGGTGCTGTTCGTGGTGCCGGCCGCCGCGGCCTTCGCCGCGGCCGGAGCCCCCGCCGCCCAAGCGGCCCGGATCCGTCCCGCCGCCGCCCTGCGCATGGGCGAATAGACCGCGCCCGGTCTCCAACCGGCGCCGCCCGCCGTCGCCTGGTCTGAACCCTGGACCTTCAGACCAGGCGGCGGTCGGTCGCCCAGCGGGTCAGCTCGTGCCGGCTGGACAGCTGGAGCTTGCGCAGCACCGACGACACGTGGGTCTCGACCGTCTTGATCGACACCCCGAGCCGCCGGGCCAGCTCCTTGTAGGTGTAGCCCCGGGCGATCAGCCGCAGGACCTCTCGTTCCCGAGGCGTGAGCTGATCCAGCTCGGGATCGACTCCCTTGCCCGCAGGCATGTCCCCGGCGAAGGCATCGAGGACGAAGCCAGCGAGCCGGGGCGAGAACACCGCATCGCCGTCATGGACTCGGGCGATGGCGTCGGCCAGGTCGTCGGCCGAGATGGTCTTGGTCACGTACCCCCGGGCCCCAGCCCGGATCACGCCGATGACGTCCTCGGCCGCATCGCTCACCGACAGGGCCAGGAACACCACATCAGGGTGGAGCTTTCGCACCGTCTCGATCACAGCGCGCCCCCCGCCGCCGGGAAGGTGGACGTCCAGCAGCACGACCTCGGGGACGGTCGACCGGATGCCCTCCACCGCCGATTCGACGTCGATGGCCTCCCCCACGATCTCAACGCGGTCAGCCAACTCGGCCCTCACGCCGGAGAGGAACAACCGATGATCGTCTACCAGAAACACCCGCACGCTCATACGTGGTCTCCTACCGAACGGGGCAAGTGGAGCACGACCTCGGTGCCCTCGCCCGGCGCACTGCGGACGGCCGCGACCCCGCCGTGGCGGGCCATGCGGCCGATGATGGAATCGGCGATGCCCCGACGGTCGCCGTCGACCGAATCCGGCTCGAAGCCCTTTCCCCGATCCCGGACGTAGGCGTCGACGGCGTCCTCGGTCACCTCGAGATACACGGAAACCTCGGGCTCGCCGCTGTGGCGGACCGCGTTGACCACCGCCTCCCGCAGGGCGCCCACGAGGGCCGTCACCTGGGGGTCCAGCGGACAGTCCCCCACCACCACCACGTCGACGGTCACGTCGTGGTCGGCCTCGACGTCGTCGCTGAGCTGGTCCAGCGCCGCGGCCAGGGTGACCGGGGCGGCGCTGGCGTCGGGCGTGCGCGAATCGAACAGCCAAGCCCGCAGTTCCCGTTCCTGCCGCCGAGCCAGGCTGCGGGCCTGCTGGGGGGAATCGGCCTGCCGCTGGATCAGAGCCAGGGTCTGCAGCACCGAGTCGTGCAGGTGGGCCGCCATGTCCGCCCGCTCCTCGCTGCGGATGCGGTCCTGGCGCTCCTGGCCCAGTTGGTTGAACAGCGTCCGGATCCAGGGACCCAGCAGCACGAAGATGCCCAGGAGCGTGGCCAGCACCGCCAGGCCCACGACGCCCAGCGAGGCCAGCGCCTTATTGGTCCCCAGGAACCAGCCGATCCCGCCAATTACCAGCAGCCCACCGAAGCCCAGCCGCACCCACAAGCCCGGACCCTGGAACAACACCGCCGGATCGCTGGGGAGCCGACCGTTGAGCGCGGCCCGCCACCGGGCTCGGTCGTCGTCGTTGGCCCGGGCCCACACCACCGCCAAGCCCGCCGCGGCCAGGGTCGCGGGCCAGACCACCCCGTCGGGGAAGATCGGGACCACCGTCCGGACCAAGACCAGCAGCCCCAGGGTGATGCAGCCCACGGCCAGGGCGCTGTGGAGACCGGCGGTCCGGGTGTCGTCGGTCGGCGGCACCTCGACGTCGTCGTCGGCCGGCAACACCACCCAGGCCACGATGTAGAGCACCACGCCGACCGCGTTGGCCAAGGCCAGCAGCACGGTGGCCAGCCGCACCACGACCGGGTCCACCCCGAGCCACCGAGCGATGCCCGCGCAGACGCCGGCGACCATGCGGCGGTCGCGACTGCGGGCTAGCCCCTCGGGCAGGACCGGGTTCACCTACCCATCATGACAACACCCTGGTGATTGCGCCTCCGGGGGCCCCTCGGGGACATCCCTGATTGTGGACGACTCCGCGGCGTGTCGATGATGGGTCCATGCAAGGCCAACTCGACCCGGGCGCCACGGAACCCCTGCCCCCGGCCGCTGCCCGGCGGCTCTACCGGGAACCCGACGACCGCAAGCTGTTCGGGGTCTGCGCGGGAGTGGCCGACTACTTCGGCCTGGATCCGGCAATCGTGCGCATCGCCACCGTCGTGCTCAGCCTGGGCGTTGGCCCGGGGGTGATCGCGTACCTCGTGGCCGCGCTGGTGATCCCCCGGCGGCCACCGGACGTGCCGCGCCAGATCGCCCCTCCGGCGACCCTTCCCATCGGCATCAGCGCCAACAATGGCCTGCTCATCGCCGTTGTCGCGCTAGCCGCGCTGGTCATGTTCGACGGCCGGTGGTGGATCTTCAACGCACCGGCCCTGGGTTTGGCCCTGGTCGGCGTGGGGGTGTGGCTGCTGGTGTCCCGAGATCGGGAACAAGAACAAGAAGCCGGTCCCGCGCTCACCACGTGGAGTGCTGCATCAACTACTCTGGTCGGTGAAACAGCGTCAGAGCGCGACCAGATCGACGGGATGCCCGCGACGGCGGACCTGTCGGTTGAGTCCGATGACAGCGCCGACCTACGGGGTGAGGTTCCTCCCCCGGTCCCGCCCCGTGGGTCACCTTCTTCCCGAACCGCCTTGATCGCCCTGCTGCTGATCGCCGGGGGGATCCTCAGCCTGCTGATGGTCGTCGGGGTCTGGGACCTGGGCTTCGAGGAGGCCGTGGGCGCGGCGCTGGTCCTGATCGGGGCGGTGTTGGTGCTCGGGGCGTGGCACGGTCGGATCCGCTGGGCCATCGGCCTCGGCCTGGTTGCCGTCGCGGTCCTCGTCGTGGCCGAAGCCATCAACGTGCCCCTCGATGCCGGATCCGGTGACCGACGGCTCGAGGCCTCCAGCCTCGCTGAGCTGAACCGGTTCGGGCACCACCACGAGCTGCTGGCCGGTGAGCTGGCCCTCGACCTCGACCAGGCGCCGCTCGACCAGCTCTCCTCGACCTACTCCCTGGACGCCGAGGTGGGCTTCGGCCAGCTGAACGTGTACCTCCCCGAGGACGCCACGGTGGACATGGACATCGACGTCGACATGGGCAACATGGAGATCAACGGACCAGGCCCGGTGAAGCGGCCCGGACTTGACCGCCCGGTGCTCGAGGAGCCCAACCAGCAGGACGAGAGCGGCGTGGACATCGACCGCCGCATCCACCTGGACGGCCAGGAGGGCGGCGGGCGGATCCACCTGGACCTGCACGTCGGCTTCGGAGAGGTGAGGGTGTTCCATGGATAGGCATCCGTTCGACCCCATCTCCCTGGTCTTCGGGCTGGTGTTCGTTGCCGCCGGGCTCATCGCGCTGTTCAACGGATCGATCGTGGACGACGGCGGCTTCCTGCTCCCGCTCGGACTCATCGGGCTGGGTCTGGCGGTGGTGCTGCAGAACCAGCTGCGTCAGCAGTCAGGAAGCCAGGACGGCCCGAGCGATGAGATCGGTGCCGAAGGCAGTGAGGATGGCTAGGTACAGGAGTCCGGTGGCGGCCATCACCGCCGAGTAGTACCGCTCACGCAGGGCAGCCCGGGTAACGAAGACCAGGCCGATCGTGGTGACGGCGCAGGTCACCCAGAACCAGCCCAGCATCCCGCCCCAGCCATCGTCGATGGACCCGTTGAGCACCGACACCATCCCGGTCGGCCACAGCAGCACCGCCACCTCGAGGGGCCAGACCAGCCCGGTCCACCGCACCAGCTCCAGCAGCGGACGACGGGCCAGACCCGGCTGCACCAGATGCCAGTGGCCCAGCAGCATGGCGTCCGAGACGGCCCCCAGGAACGCCGCTCCAACCAGCACCCGGGCCACCGACAACAGCGCTGGATCGCCGGCCGCGACGCCGGCGGCCACCAGCCCCGGCAGCCCGACCAACGGAGCGATCAGGTCGAGGTGCGGCAGAAACTCGGGGCCACGTGCAGGCGGCGGGGACACGGTGTCGTCGGCTTCCTCCGAACCTCCCGCGGTCATGGCTCGCACTCGCTCGGCCCGACGCTCCCGCCGTTCGTGCTCGCCGCGGACCCCGGCCTTGCGTCGGATCACGGAAACCGCCAGGGCCGCGCCGCTGGCGACGATCACCGCGACCGTCGAGACCTCCCGCGCCGGAACCGGATCGATCCACAGTCCGGCGGCCAGCGCGCCCACGGCCGTCAGCAAATAGATCCCGCGCAGCAACCAGCCGTAGCCGACGCCGACCTCCCGCGACCGGGTGGTGACCCACAGGAAGAACAGTCCGCCGACCGCCCACTGCAGCAGGACGGTCGAGGCGTCTAGACGAATCACGCCTCGATGACCGCGAGGGCGTGATCGGCCCGGTTGAGCGGATCCGGCCCGTTGGCATCGGCCACGACGATGTCCTCCAGGCGCAGACCGAACCGCCCCGGTAGATAGATGCCGGGCTCGACCGAGAAGGCGTGGCCCGGGGCCAGCGGGGTGTCGTTGCTGGCCACGATGTACGGGTCCTCGTGCTCCTCGACGCCGATCCCGTGCCCGGTGCGATGGATGAACTGGTCGCCGAAACCGGCCCCGGCGATGAGGCGCCGGGCCGTGGCGTCGACCTCGGCGCACGCCGTGCCGACCTGGGCCGCCGCCACCGCGGCCTGCTGGGCCTCGTGCAGCACGGCGTAGGCCTCGGCCACGTCGGACGGCGGCTCGCCGATGTGCACGCACCGGGTGATGTCGCTGCAGTACCCGACCCCGGCCTCGTCGAGCATCGTCCCGCCGAAGTCGCACAGCACCACTTCGCCCGACCGAACCACCCGGGTTCCGGCCTCATGGTGGGGGCTCGCAGCGTTCTCCCCGGCGGCCACGATGGCGAAGTTCACGTGCTGGTGACCGGCAGCGACGATGCGCCGGCTCAGGTCAGCGGAGATCTCGGCCTCGGTCCGGCCGACCAAAGGGATCTCGCCCACCTGCAGATCGGCGGCGATGGCATCGACCGCGAGCGCCGCCCGGCGCAAAGCTTCGACTTCGGCCGGGTCCTTGCAGGCGCGCAGCGGGTCGATCACCTCGCCGGCCCGAACGAACCTCGCCGCGGGCAGCTCAGCCTGCAGCAGCACGAGGAACCGGGCCCACGTGCGGTCGCCGATGGCGATGCGTGAGCTCCGTCCGACCAGCCGAGCCACCTCGGCGATCGGGTCGGCGGTCTCCTCCCAGGGCCGCAGCGCGAACACCTCTGGGCGCTCGACCACCCGCGGCGCCTCCAGGCGAGGGACGACCAGCGCGGC
>DASXTK010000095.1:0-2671 GCA_036505485.1 Acidimicrobiales bacterium | reverse complement strand
AACGCGTCTGGCAAGACGCCCTCCCCGCCTGGCAATGACCGTCCCAACTCGTCCCACCCCGTCCGGAGTGAACACCGAGAGGGCAACGAGGCGCCCAGGCCAGCCCCGAGGGGCTGGCCGATCCCATGATGGCTGGTGGTTCCTTGCAAGGTCACCACCCGAAACTGAGACAGTTCCGCCGCATATAGCGGCTTTTCTGACTCAGTTTCGGCGAGGACCCTGAAATTGAGGCGTTTGCCGCGCTTATAGCGCGCCAAACGCCTCAATTTCGGGAAGGACCCACCACCAACCACCGAGGGCAGTCAAGGGACAGGTCGACGGCACGGAGCGCAGCGACCGGGCCGTCGGGCTGCGCCCTTGACGGCCCGGACAAGCGCCGCGAACACCATGGGACCGGCAGCCGGCCCAGCCGGCTGCCTGAGAGCATCGGTTCCCTGCACCCGGCGCCAGCGCAAGATTGGTGACACACTGCTGCGCTAATGCAGTCGCCTGAACCGTGTTATGACCCCGGAGCCGTGACCGCCGAGTGGCTGAACGCGGTGCTGGAGGCCGCCGGGGAGTTGGATGGGGCGCGGATCGTGGGGTTCGAGCGGGAGGACATCGGCACCGGGCAGGTCGGCGCCAACGTCCGGTTCCGGCTGCGCTACGACGCCGACGGGGACCCGACCGGGCCCGCGACCCTCGTGGGCAAGTTCGCAGCCCAGGACGAGACCAGCCGGGCCACCGGGGTCGCCACCAGGACCTACGAGACCGAGGTGGCCTTCTATCGGGACATCGCCGCCACCGTGGACATCAGCCGCCCCCAGTGCTTCTACACCGCCATCGAACCCGGCACCGCCGACGTTGTGCTGGTCCTGGAGGACCTGGCGCCCGCCGTCCAGGGTGACCAGATCACCGGCTGCGGGGTGGCGCAAGCCGAGCTGGCGGTCGACGAGGCGGCCCGGCTGCACGGTCCCCGCTGGGGCGACGACACGCTCCTCGACCATGGCTGGCTAGCCGAGGGAGTCGCCGCCCGGGCCGGAACCGGCATCGCCGACCTCTTCAACTTCACCTGGGACGGTTTCGTCGAGCGCTACCGCGACCGTCTCGATCCGGGAGCCCTCGACGTGGGCGTCGGCCTCCGGAAGCACATAACCGCCTGGAGCACCCACGAGGCCGCGGCCAACACCCTGACCCACGGCGACTACCGCCTGGACAACATGCTGTTCGGTCTGCCCGGCAGCGACCGCCCTCTGGCCGTGGTCGACTGGCAGACCGTGCGGTTGGGCTGCGGCACCGCCGACGTGGCCTACTTCCTCGGCGCCGGGCTGTCGGTCGCCGACCGGCGAACCCACGAACGCGACCTGGTGGCCCGCTACCACCGCGGCCTGCTCGCCTACGGGATCGACGACTACCCGTTCGACGCCTGCTGGGACGACTACCGGCGCTACAGCTACGCCGGGTATGTCATGGCGGTCATCGCCTCGATCCTGGTCGGACGGACCGACCGGGGAGACGACATGTTCATGGCCATGGCCAACCGCCACGCCGCGCAGGTCAGCGACCTCGACGCCCGCCAACTGCTGCTGTAGTCCGACGACTCTGGAGGAGCCGACGATGCCCCGCCTCACGCCGTTCGACGAGCACTTCGTCCACCAGATCCCCGAACCGCTCCCCCACGTGATCACCCGGCACGAGCATTGGCGCGAGTCGTACTTCTTCGTCCTCCACCACCCGGACACACCTGGCGACGTGCTGATCCTCACCATGGCCCACTTCCCGGCCCAGGAGGAGATGGACTCGTTGCAGCTGGGACTGGTCGACGGCGAGCACGTCTTCGCCCGCCATGTCCGGCCGTACGACGGGGATCCGCACACCACCACCGTCGGTCCGGTCAGCGTGGAGATCACCGAACCGTTCCGCACGGTCCGGTTGCAGGTCGAGCCGGACCCGGCCGTCACGGTGGCGCTGGACCTCACCTTCCACGCCCGGTCAGCTCCGTATGGCCTGCGGCGGGGGACGATGAAGGCCGGCGACGAGATCGTGTGGGACCAGTCGCACATGCTCCAGTCCGGGACGTACCACGGCAGCTACTCGGTGGGCGACGAGACCCGGGCCGTCGACGGCTGGTGGGGCCAGCGCGACCACTCGTGGGGGATCCGCAATCATCAGCGCTGTCCCCTATGGATGTGGCTGGCCATCCAGCTGCCCGACGGGATGTTCGGGGTGTGGCATTGGGAGTACGCCAACGGGGCGCGGGTGTTCACCGACGGCTGCTTCGCTCCGGCTGACGGGCGTGACCCGATCCCGGTGGTCGACTTCCACCACGACCTGTCCTGGACCGATGCCGACGGCAAGGCGGTCGACTACGGCCGGGACGGAACCGACGTACGAGGCCTGGCCGGGCAGGTTCGCTTCACGCTGGCCGGCGGCCGGGTGGTCACCGTCGACGGCGAGGGGACCTGGGCCATGCCCTACGGCGGGCTCGGCGGGGGCCAGCACCAGATGGTGGTGCGCACCGACGACGGCCGAGCCGGTACCGCCATCTACGAGCTCACCGGCGCCCACCACCACCGCTACTTCCCGATCCCCCGGGCCGAGCGCCTGCCGCCGGGCTGAACTCGATTTCCGGTCGGCAGCGACGCAGTTACTCTGCCGGCGTGATCGACACCGGCCGGCTGGCGGCGTTCAT
>DASXTK010000094.1:0-7247 GCA_036505485.1 Acidimicrobiales bacterium | reverse complement strand
GATCCGTCCGACGGCCGGCACCACGAGGTCGAGGCCAAGCACGCCGAGGCGGTCGGGTTGGAGGTCGTTCAGTGCCGGAACGAACGTCTCCGGCTGGAGTTCTTCGACGTCGGAGCGATGGTTTTCTTCCTCCGCAAGGTCATCTGGACCGTCCCGGACTTCACCGTCGACCGATACCGCAGCCGGCTGCGAGACATGCACGACCAGATCGAACGTGACGGCGTCTTCCACTCCACGATGTCTCGGACCCTCTTCGAGCTCCGCAAGCCGACCCATCGGTAGGAGGTCACGTGGCAGGTGCCACCGATGAGTACCGAACGGAAAGGCAGTCTGCTCAACCATGACAACCCCAAAATCCGAAGAATCGATCGACGCCTACAACCACAACTCGACGCCCTGGGCCGAGGTGCCGAAGCTGCTGGAGGAGAACCCCGCCGGCACGGGCCGGTCCTACTGGCTGTCGACCACCAACCCCGACGGATCGCCCCACACCACCGGCATCGGCGCCATGTGGATCGATGGCAAGTTCTACTTCGTCAGCGGTGACGGGACCCGCAAGTCCAAGGACCTGGCCCTCAACCCCCACGTCGTCATCAGCGTTGGACTGCCCGGCCTTGACCTGACCGTCGACGGCGTAGCCACCCAGGTCACCGACCAAGCCAAGCTCCAACACATCGCCGAGGCCTACGCCGCCAACGGCTGGGGGCCCACCGTGCGCGATGGCGCCTTCTACCACGACTACAGCGCCCCAACCGCCGGGCCCCCGCCGTGGCAGGTCTACGAGGTCACCGCGACCAAGGCGATCGGCCTCGGCGGCGAGAAGGAAGGGGGCGCCACCCGCTGGCGGTTCTAGCTAGGTCGCACACAGTGGGTGATCTGGGGCTCCGGCGAGGCCGATCTGCGTTGCCCCTCCGAGGTCAGCTGAGCCGTCCGACATTCGGTGATCTCGGGCGCGTTGAGCTGACCGGTGAGAGGTTGCGGGGCGGCAGTGTTGAGTCGGGTTCGTGGGCCTCGAGCGCCTTGTCGATCCGGTGTGCCAGGGTTGAGTCCGTGGAGCGACACGCGGTGGAGGACTGGGCGGCCGGCTATGTGAAGGCCTGGCGCACACCTGGCACCGGCGATCTGGCCTTGCTGTTCGCGGCCGACGTCTCCTACCTGGTGTCGCCCTGGGCCAAGCCGATCACTGGCCAGGCTGCTCTGGCGGAGTTCTGGGAGGCCGGGCGTGACGGACCGGACGAGGCTTTCGACATCACTAGCGAGGTGGTGGCGGTCGACGGACCGACCGCGGTGATCCGGGTCGCGGTCGAGTACGGCAACGGCGAACGTTGGCGGGACCTGTGGATCCTGGGCTTCGACGACGATGGCCGCTGCGTCGCCTTCGAGGAGTGGCCCTTCTCGCCCGAGCAGAGCGACGGGCACTAGACCCCGGCGCGCTCGGCGACCAGCGCGGTGTAGTGGTCCACCCGCCCATCGTGTCCGTCTGCCACGCAGACGACCTCCAAGAACCTCCGGCACGTCCGGTACCGGATCACCGCCTGGGAGTCTGCTGGTCCCCACGGCTCGGCGCGGCTGCCCCGTGGTGCCCGAGAATGGTGATCTGCTCTCGGTCGTCGACAAGCGGCGTGACCCTCGCTCGCAGCCGGTGAGCATCGACATATTTGTGATCTCGGATGGGTCGATCGTGCTGGCGTGTGCAGCGAAGTGCGGGCTCGGTGCTGGCGACGGCTGCCTTCCTGGCTGGCCGCGTCCGGGCAATTGGAGATGGCCCGTCGACCGAAAGGCCCCGGGAGGCGTCAGCCGGCCTGCGGAGGCGTCAGCCGACCCGGTTGGAGGAGGCGAAGCCGCCGACCAAATCGAGGCGGCGGCAGCGGCCGGGCCACTTGAGGAGGCGTAGCCGCCGACCGGTCAAGCTGCCGGGGTGGGGGAGGTGCCTTGGACTCGGCGTTGTAGTTGTTGGGTGGTGGGGGAGGGATCTACGCCGAGGTCTTGGAGGGCCTCAAGGCAGCGGGTCAGGACGCGGAGGGCACCCGAGCGGTCGCGGCGGGCCAGAGCGGCGCCGACCAGGACGGCGTACGCCTCCTCAGACCACGGGTCGGCGGCTAGGGCTCGGTGGGCCACCGCCTCGGCTTGTTCCACGTCGCCCCGCCCGAGCAGGAGCTGCCCGGCCCGCACCGCGGCGCCGACGAACCGGGCCCGGTAGTGCTCGCGCTCCAGACCGAACCAGTCGGCCTCGGGCAGGTCGGCATGCAAGAGATCCCGATACAGCGAGACCGCTGCCAGGTCGTGCTCCAGCGCCACCGACGGCGTGCCGTCGGCCTCGGCCCGGGCCGCCAAAGCCAGGTGCTCGTCGAACTCGTCCACGTCGATGCGCAAGTGCGGGCTGGTCGTCAACTGCACCGCCGCCCCATCGACACGCAGCAGGTAGGCCGGCTCCCCGGGATCACGCCACGGCTCCAGCAGCCGCAAGAGGTGGTTGACGGTCACGCCCAGGTTGTTGGCCGCGGCCCGCTCGTCCAGGTCGGGCCACAGGGTGCTGGTGATGGCGGCGCGGCTGGTCCGCCGATGGCCGACCAGGAAGGCCACCAGGGCCTGAAGCCGACGATGACGCAGATGCGGGTCGACAACGTCCTCGCCGTCCACCCCGTCCCGCCGCAACCCCAACGGCCCGAGCACCGCCAGGTAGGTGACCCGGGGCGGCGGCGCCGGAACCGCGGCCAGCAGCGACCGGGCCGACTTGGCCTGCTTGGACGGCAGGGCGGCCAGGTCCCGAACGGCCGAGCGCCCCGCCGGTCCGAGCAGTTCTAGCAGCGACCGGCCCTCGGAGCGCCCGACGGAGGACAACCCAACGGCCAGCTCGGCGGCCAGACGATGGTGCAGCGCCGCCCGGACCACACCGAGGTCGGACACGTCCAGGCTGCGCAGGCGGGACTCGCCGTGCCCCTCCCGCAGCGCCACCACCGCCGCAGCCAGCTCCCGCGCGACAGAGAGATAGCCCCGCAGCGAAACCCCGTCCCAATGGTCCCGGGTCTCGGGCAGCAGGACGTATGCGATGGCGAGCACCTGGCGCCACGCCCGCCGATCCTGCCCCTTGTCCAGTCCATGGTCCTCGATGGCCTCGCGCAACACCACTGCAGCGCCGTCCGAGTCCCCCTCGGCCAGCAGCGTCGACGCGGTGGCCGACGCCACCTGGGCCGAGATCCGCCCGGCCGGCGGCGGAGGCGCCGTGAGCAGCGCGTCGTCGAGGTACCGCCGGGCCACCGCCGCGTCACCGGCGTGGGCGAACACCACACAGCCGAGGATCTGACCGGCGTGAAGGCTGTAGGTCGCACCGGTCCGGGCCTCCGCGGCGATGACCGACGGCAGCTCGGCCGTCACCTCGTCGACCCGACCCTGGCGGAACCAGGTGCGCAGCCGCAGCGCATCGACGATGTGCATCATGGCCGAGTCGGTGGATCCGGCCAACCGCTCCACGATCGCGGTGGCCTCGTCGACCTGGCCGAGGTCCAGGTGCACGACCCCGCAGAACCAGCCGGCAGAGATGTCCCACACTGTGTCGAGGACGCTCGAGTCCATCCCGCCCAGCTCGGCCACCACTCCCGCGTCGTCCCCGTCCAGGTCGGCGAGCATGGCCCGGGCGATGGCGGCGATGGCCTGCGCCACCGGATGCCCGGTCGGCTCGAGCTCGAGGATGCGGGCCCCCAGCTCCCACAGCGCATCGAGATCCTGTAGCCACCAGGCGATCTGTCCCAGGTGGGCCAGCGCCGCCATCTCGGTGTCGATGTCGCCCTCCGCGGCGGCGCGCAAGCGGGCTTCCTCCAGAGGCTTCCACGACTCGGCCGGAGCGGTGTAGGTGGTGTGGAGACCGGTGGCCAGCTGCCCCGGCAGGGAATTGCGCACAGAGTCCGTGCTCAGCGCCAGCCACCGCCCGAGCTGGTTGGGGAACAGCCGGTCGACGGCCAGACATGCCGAGCGCAAAACCGCAGGGGCCTCGTCCCACAGCTCGGCCTGCTGAAGCAGCCGGAAAGCCTCGTCGAACCGGCCTCGCCCGTTGAGGTCGACGACGGCTCGGCGCCGAACCTCGGCCCGCTCCATCGGGGCCAGGGCGATCGCGGGCGCAGAACGCCACAGACCATGGGCGACGTGCCAGCCGTCGGCGCCGCGGGCCACGAGGGGAACGCCGTCCAGCGCCTGGTCCAAGTCGACGGTGGTCCCCACTGCGGCCGACATCAGCTGGTCGTCGGCCCCGCCGATGTCGCTGAGCACGGCCAGGATGTGCCGCCGCACCGTCCCGAGCGGCTCGAGGACCTCCTCCCACAGGTACTTGCCGGTGAAACGCTGCTCGACGCTCGCGGCCATGGCCGCCATGGCCGGCCATCCTCCGGTCTGGCCAAAACGCTCGGGGTCGAGGCCACGGCGGGCCGCGAACCCGTCCAACTCCTCGTCGTCGAACCGCAGGTCCGACTCATCGAGACGCAGCACCGCACCCTGGATGCCGATGCGGGTCAACGGGATCGGGGGTTCGTAGCGGCTGGCGAACACCACATGACCGTTGGTCGGCAGGGCGGTGATGAGGTCGGTCAACCACGTCGCCCCGGTCGATCCGGGCGGGAGGTGGTGGATGTCGTCGAGGACGATGCACGCCTCGGTGGGGGAGCGGTGCCACACCGCGTCGGCCACCACACCGGGATCCAAGATGGCGTCGGTCCGGGACGAGCTGTTGTAGTGGTCCTCGTCGCCCCGGCCCGCGATGGCGGTGGCGACGACCCGGGCCAGCCGGTCGGCGTCGGCGTCCTGCTCCTCGACCCCGATCCAGACGTCGTCGCCCCGCGGGGCCATGCGGTTCTCGGCGATGGCCTGGGCCAGCAGGGTGGTCTTGCCCAACCCGGGCCCGCCGATCAGCGATGTGACGCGGTGCTGCCACCGACCCACCAAGGAGCGCAGCAGCCGCGGCCGGCTCAACGAGTCCGGCGGCGGCTCAGGTGGAACGAACCGAAACGACCGAGACATCCCACCTGCACAGTACGACGATCCCAGCGGAACTTGCCCCCAAAGGTCCCATAGTTCCAGGGCTTTCGGACCGGATCACGCGCCGCGGCCGTCGGATCGAGTAGAGCTTGCGCCGTGCCGCAAGCATCTGACGCCGACGCGCTGGTCGTGGGGTCCGGACCCAACGGGCTCGCCGCCGCGGTGACCCTGGCCCAGGCCGGTCTGTCGGTGACCGTGCTGGAGGCCGCCGACACCATCGGCGGCGGCACCCGGACCCGTGAGCTCGCGGTGCCGGGAGTGCTCCACGACATCTGCTCGGCGGTCCACCCCTTCGGGATCATCTCCCCTTACCTGACCACCCTGCCCCTGGCCGAGCACGGGTTGGAGTGGCGCTGGCCCGAGATCGATCTGGCCCATCCGCTCGACGGAGGCCGGGCCGCGGTGTTCGTCCGCTCGCTGGAGGAGACCGCGGCCGGGCTTGGCGTGGACGGGGCGGCGTGGCGTCGCACGTTCGCACCGCTGGTCGACCAGTTCGGCGCCCTCGCCGACGATGTGTTGGGGCCCATGCTCCAGGTGCCCCGGCACCCGATCACGCTGGGACGGTTCGGCGTCCGGGCAATGCTGCCAGCGACCCTGCTGGCCCGACGGTTCAAGACCGATGAGGCCCGCGCCCTGTTCGGCGGGAACGCCGGCCACGTCATCCACCCGCTCAACCGGCCCGCCACTGCCGCGGCCGGGTTGATGCTGATCGCGGCCGGACACAAGGCGGGATGGCCGGTGGCCGCCGGTGGATCCCAGGCCATCGCTACTGCGCTGGCCAGCCTGCTGACCGAGCTGGGCGGCAAGGTGGAGACCGGCACCCCGGTCACATCGCTGGCCGAGCTACCGCCGACCCGCCTGGTGCTGTTCGACACCTCGCCGAGCGCCCTGGTCGACATCGCCGGCGATCGCCTCCCGCCCCGGACCCGACGGGCCTTCACACGGTGGCGCTACGGCCCCGCCGCCTACAAGATCGATCTCGCCGTCGAGAACGGCGTCCCCTGGACGGCGGAGGCTTGCCGAGCCGCCGGCACTGTCCACGTGGGCGGGACCCTGGAGGAAATCGCCGCCGCCGAGGCCGAGGTCCACCGGGGACGGATGCCTGAGCACCCGTTCGTGCTGGTGGCCCAGCAGTACCTGTGCGATCCGCAGCGATCGGTGGGCGAGGTCCACCCGGTCTGGTGCTACGCCCACGTCCCCAACGGCTACACCGGCGACGCCGCCGATGCCATCCTCGGCCAGCTCGAACGGTTCGCACCCGGCACCCGGGAGCGGATCGTTGCCTCCCACGTCACGTCGCCCGCGGCGTTCGCCCGCTACAACCCCAACTACGTCGGCGGCGACATCTCCACCGGCGCCAACGACCTGCGCCAGCTCATCCTCCGGCCCCGTCTCGCCCTCGACCCCTACGCCACCGGGATCCCCGGCGTGTACCTGTGCTCGGCGGCCACGCCCCCGGGCGCCGGTGTCCACGGCATGTGTGGTCATCACGCGGCGAAGCACGCCTTGCACCATCTGCGGTTGGCATCAGGGCCGACCGCCGCTTGAATGCGCCGATGACCACGGCCGACAAAGCTGACGAGCTCGACCACCGGGTCGACCCGGAGAAGCGGGTCGCGCCGCTCGAACTGTTCTTCGACCTGGTCTTCGTGTTCGCCCTCACCCAGGTCACGGCGTTCATGGCCCACGATCCGACCTGGTCGGGCCTCGGCAAGGGGATGCTGGTGCTGGCCGCGCTGTGGTGGGCCTGGGGCGCCTTCGCCTGGCTGACCAACTACATCGATCCCGAGAAGGATCTCGAACGGCTGCTGCTGTTCGGGGCCATGGGGGCGTTCCTGGTGGCCGGACTGGCCGTGCCCGGTGCGTTCGGCGACAACGCCATGGCCTTCGCCGTCGCCTACGCCCTGGTGCGGTGGATCCACATCTTCGTGTTCGCCGAGGCCAACGACGATCTCGACGCCCAGACCGCGATCCGACGGCTGGCCCGCACCGCGCTGCCCGGCCCGGCGCTTTTGATCGTGGCCGCCCTGCTCGACGGGAACGCCCAGGTCGTGCTGTGGATCGTGGCCTTGAGCATCGACTTCGCTGGCCCCTACCTGTTCGGCGTGCGGGGGTTCCGGGTCTCGGCCGGACACTTCGCCGAGCGCTACGGCCTCATCGTGCTCATCGCCCTGGGGGAGTCGATCGTGGCCGTCGGGGCCGCCAACACCGGGGACCTCGAC
>DASXTK010000093.1:0-1867 GCA_036505485.1 Acidimicrobiales bacterium | reverse complement strand
CGTCGCCGGGCTGGTAGTGACCCATCATCGGACGGAAGCCTCCGGCCGGGTCGGGGAGCCAGTTGGCCCGCTGCGCGGCATCGCTGGGCTCGTCAAGCGACCCGGTGCGGGGATCCCGGTGATATCCCGAGTAGGACGGTGGCCATGATCACTGGAATCCATCACCTCGGGCTCACCGTCACTGACGTGGAGCGCAGCGCGCGGTGGTACGAGGAGGTGTTGGGGTTCGCACGGGTTGGCGGCTTGGGCGATGCCACGACAGAGCGCCGCAAGATCTTCCTACGGCACGCGGGCTTCGACGTTCGCCTGGGACTGGTGGAGCACGGCAGCTCGTCGAAGCGTCCGTTCGACGAGACCGAGACGGGCCTTGACCACTTGGCCTTCGAGGTGCCCGCCCGGGACGACCTCGAGCTCTGGGCCACCCGGCTGCAGGAGCTGAACGTCCCCTTCTCGCCGATCGCCGCGTCCTACAGCATCCCGGGTGCCGCGGTACTGGTGTTGCGCGACCCCGACAACATCCAGCTGGAGCTGTTCACCGACCCGGGGCGCTAGAGGAGGGTTTCGATGAAGCGGGCTACGCCGTCGTCGTCGTGGCCGGCTTCGGTGCGCTCGGGGATCTGGTCGAGGACCTCCTGATGGGCGTCGGCCATGGCAATGCCACGCCCGGCCCACAGGAGCATCGACAGGTCGTTGAGGTGGTCCCCGAAGGCGATCACCTGGTCGCGGTGGTAGCCCTCGCTGGCGCAGAACGCTTCCAGCCCGGTCCGCTTGTCGACGCCCGGAGCGGTCACCTCCACGAACACGGCCGATGACGAGGATGCCGACAGCTCGCCGGGCACACACGGCTTGAGACGGTGGAGCAACTGGTCGCGCGCCAGCTCGCAGTGGGCCAACAGCGCCCGCACGATCGGTCCGAAGCCTTCGAGACGTTGCTCGATGGGACGGTCGTCGAGCGGCAATCGGAGGTCGGGGGGCGAGGCCTTCAGCTCGTCGAGCTCCTCGCGGAGCGCGCCGAACTCGTCGTCGGGGACGACGCCCTTCTCCGTCTCCCAGGCCCAACGAACTCCGGCGAGCCCGTCGTTGACCCGGTGGTACAAGTCTCGGATGAGCGCGGGCCCGATGGGATGACGGTCGCTGATCGTCCGGGTCGGACGGTGGTAGAGCAGAGCGCCGTTCGAGCAGATCACGTGCTCGACGGCGTTGGTCGGAGCCAGCACCATCTCGGCCGCCCGATAGCCGCGGCCCGAGGCAGCGACCAGCGTCAAGCCGGCGTGGCGGGCCTTCGACAGCACCTCGATGCTGTGGGCAGACAGGCGGTTGTCTGCACCGAGCAGGGTGCCGTCAAGGTCAAAGACGATGAGACGTCGAGCCATGGATGTGAGACATTTCGGTCGAGCCGGTCGTGCTGCGCTGGAGGCCCCCAGCCGGACGCATGCGCGCCGGAGCACTCATAGTAGGCACGCCAGTTCGCCCGCCGCCGCGTGAAGCATCTCGCACTTTGTCTCCTTGCGCCGGGGTTGACGTGAGATTACGGCCGAGGCCGGTCCGAGAGCGGGACCGATGATGTCCAGCCTTACGCCGTCCGGTTCAAGCCTGATCCCGCCACAGCCAGCAGGACGCAAGACGCAGGACGCGCTGGTCAGCGGCCGGCGAAGACTTGGACTCCCCAGACTGTGCCGGAGTTGTCCGTGACGAAGGCGATGCCTACGGCTTGGAAGGCCGGGCGGAGGATGTTCTCCCGGTGGCCGGGGCTGTTCCACCAGCCGGTGTCGATGGCACCCGCTGACCCGGCGTAGCCCACGTTCTCGCCCACAGCCATGTAGTGGTCGGGTGCCTGCTGGGCGAGGTTGGGGTTGTGGCGCAGGTT
>DASXTK010000092.1:0-10707 GCA_036505485.1 Acidimicrobiales bacterium | reverse complement strand
GCTGACCAGCGAGGTCCCGCTGGTCAGCCTGTGCCTGCCGCCGATGATGCATGGCGCAGCCCAATGGTCGCTGATGCGGTTCTTCTTCGAGGGGAGCACCTCGGTGCTGGCCCGGCGCTTCGATCCCCAGCAGGCCTGGCGGCAGGTCGAGCGCTGGAAGGTCAACAACGTGATGATCACCGGCGACGCCATGGGCCGGCCGCTCATCGAGGCCCTGGAGGAGATGGACACCGCCGACGTTCCGGCCCCCGACCTGGCGTCGCTGATCGTCGTGGTGTCCTCCGCTGCGGTGTTCTCCCCCGCCGTCAAGGACCGGTTCTACGCCCGGCTCCCCAACATCATGCTGATCGACGCCATCGGCTCGACCGAGACCGGCGGCAACGGCATGGTCGTGGTCGAACGAGGGGCGACCGAGATGCAGGGCGGCGGACCGACGGTCAAGCCGCTGCGTGACGCGGTGGTCCTGGGCGAGGACCTGCGGCCGCTCGATCCGGGCAGCGAGGAGATCGGCCGGCTGGCCCGGCGGGGCAACATCCCGCTCGGCTACTACAAGGACGAGGCCAAGACCCGGGCCACCTTCATCACCAACCCCGACGGCGAGCGTTACGTCCTGGCCGGCGACATGGCCCGGCTGGAGGCCGACGGCTCGATCACGCTGCTGGGCCGGGGCTCGCAGTGCATCAACACCGGCGGTGAGAAGGTCTTCCCCGAGGAGGTCGAGTCGGTGCTCAAGGCCCATCCGGCGGTGTTCGACGCCATCGTGGTCGGGGTGGCCGACGAGCGTTGGGGCCAGAAGGTCGCCGCGGTGGTCCAGCTCCGCCCGGAGTCCGGTCCCCTCACCTTGGAGGACCTCGATCAGCACTGCCGGGGGCGGCTTGCCGGGTACAAGGTGCCGCGCCAGCTCACCGTGGTGGACGGGGTGATGCGCTCCCCCAGCGGCAAACCCGACTATCCGTGGGCTCAACGGGTGGCGGCCGCCGCGCCACCACCCGGCTGAGCAGCTCACGGGGTGATGCTTGTTTGTCGGGAGCCACGCCCGCCGCGTGGCTCCCGGCACCGGGCCTGTGGTATCCGAGAGCACTCGGCTCCCGCCCTCGCCCCGGTGGTCCCCACCACGACGCTCCGTCGGCCCGAGGCTCAGGATGCCGGAACGCCGCGGTCCGGTCATGAGTAGGTAGCGCGCAAACCGGACTGCGTAAGGTCACTCTGTAGGGGTCGGACCGCGCAGGGTGGCGAGATTGTCCGACATGGCAACCGCCAGACCGGCCCGATCCTCGACCCCGAGCTTGCGGTAGATCCGCTGCAGGTGGCTGTCGACGGTTCGCGGGGAGATCACCAGGTGCTCGGCGATCTCCCGCCGGCGCATCCCAGAACGGGCCAGTTGAGCGATCTCCCGCTCCCGTCGGGACAGGTCCATGACCCGGGTGGTGGCCGCCAGCAGCGGGGTGCGTGCGCCCTCGCACTGGCGTCGACAGGCCAGCGCCTGGCGGTGGGCCGCGGCCGAGCGCCGGGACTTCCCCTTCACGTGGGTGGCGCGGGCCACCTGGCTCCAGGACTCCGCGGCGTGCAGGTCGCAGCCCATGACCGAGAACCGCTCGGCCACGGCCTCGAGCTCGTCCACATCGATGGCAGCGGTGGCTGTGGCATGGCGGGCGAAGGTGGCCAAGAGCTGACCGTCGGAGCGCTCCGCCAACTCCTGCAACCCGTCGGCGGCCAGATCGGCCCAGCCGATGCGGGCCAGATCGTGCAGGGCATGGGCCGCGTGCAGCACCTCGCCGGTCTGCAGGGAACGTTGGGCCGCGGCGCTGAAAGCCTCTCCCGCTGCGGCCAGGTCGCCGGCGGCGACCAACTCCCAGGCCAGTGCCCGCGCCACCTCCCCCGCCGCCAGCCCGATCGGATGGTCGCGGCGGGCCCGGCAGCCGGCAGCGCTCTCCCGGGCGCCGGCCAGATCCCCGACTTGGGCCTGGACATCGGCCAGACCGGCCAGGGACCACGCCACGAAGCCGTCGCGGTGGATGAGGTCGAAACCGGCCGCGGCTTCCCGGAACCAGCGGGCCGCAGTCCGGGGTCGGCCCCGCAGCCGGGCTATCCGACCGACCTGGAAAGCGACGAAGGCCCGGGAGAAGGGATCGGCCTGTTCGTCGAGTGCGGCGATGGCGTTCTCGGTCAGGACGTGGGCTTGCGGCAGCCGGTCGGCTTCGACCCAGGCCCCGATCTGGTGGAACAGGTGCTCGCCGAGGACCAGGATGTCGGTGGGGACACCCTCGAGCCCCGTCACCAGGTTGAGCCCCCGCTCGGCCAGGCGCAGCGCCTCGCCCACATGGCCCTGCAGCAACCGGATCGGTGACACCACCGCGGCGGCCTCGGCCGCGGTCAGGGGATCGGTGGCATCAAGCAGGGGTTGGGCCAGGGCCTCGGCCCCGGACAGATCGCCCCGCTGCAGCCGGAACATCGCCGCCTGCTTGATCAGCGCGCTGCGCCACTTCGGCTCGGCGAACAACACGGAGGCTCCGGACAGCAGGGCCTCGGCGTCCTCGGGGCGGTTGGCGAACTGGAACAGGAACAGGGCGTGGTTCAGCACCGCCTCGGCCCGGACGTCGTCGGAGGTGGCATCGCGGACGAGCTCGTCGGCCACGGACTCCAGCTCGTCGACGTTGCCCAACCGGGCCAGGGCGTTGACCAGCACCAGGCTGGTCTGGTGGTGCCTGTCTCCCCGGGTGTGGCCCAGGCTCCGGGCCCGGCGGGCCAGCTCGGCCGCGGTGCGGGGATCGTTGCTGGCCCAGGCCAGCTCCGCCCCCCGGCTCAGCAGGTCGGCGGCCCAGGGTCCGGTGCGTTCGGTCTCGAGGTACCAGCGGGCCAGCAGCGGCACATCGGCCGGAGCTACGTGGTCGAGGCGTTCGAACACGTCCAGGACCCGGCCGCGCAGGTCGGCGGCCCGCTCGTCGTCCAGCTCGGCCCGGCGCAGCTCGCCGTAGAGGGGGTGGTCGAGGGTGAGGCAGCGGCCGTCCGGCTCGCGCAGGGTGCGGGTCAGGCGGGTCCGTTCGGCCAGGGCCAGCGCCCGATGGCCGACCAGGTGCTCCAGGACGCCGAGCGGAAGGTGTCCGGCCAAGGCCAGGGCGTCGACCACGTCGGCCACCCCGGCGCCGGCTCCGGCCATGCGTTCGTCGAGGATGGCGGCCAACGTCGGGGAGCGGATCGCGTCGTCGACCCCGGCGGCGTGATCCAGATGCCACAGGCCCGCGGTCCGGCGCCAACTCCCCCGCTCCCGGGCGTGGGCGACCACCTCCGTGAGCAGCAGCGGATTGCCTTCGACCCATTGCCACAGCCGGCCCCGGGTCTCGGCGTCGACCGGGCCGTCGAGGAGCCGCTCGATCAGCTCGTCGGCCTCGTCGCGCTCCAGCGGCACCAGATCGAGCCGCTCGACGATGTCTTCCTTCCACAGCGCGGTCACCGCATCGGGGGTGTCGTCGCCGATCCGCAAGGTGCCGATCAGCCGGACCCGGCCATCGATCACCGAATGCTGGACCAGCGTGGCCGAAGCCGGGTCGAAGGCGTGCAGGTCGTCGGCCACCAGCAGCGGACGGTGGGGTGCGGCCCGTTCCACCAGCTGCTCGAGGCCGCGCCGCAGGACCAGCGCCCAGCGCTGGGGGTCGCCGTCCAGCGGGGGCAGCAGGGCACCCATGGAACCGAACGGCGTGGCCCGGGTCGGGTTGCCGCGGGCCCGCAGCGGGCTCCAGTCGTGATCGACCAGCAGCCCCGAGGCCCGATCGAGGAGGTGGCTCTTGCCCACCCCGGCCTCGCCGGCCACGATCGCCCCCCGCCCGTCGGGATCAGCGACCGCCGCGAGGATGCGGGACAGCTCGCGCTCGCGCCCGACATGAGGTCGATCGCGGCGGCTGCACCCCTCGGTGCTCATCACCCCCAACCTAGTTCTCCCCGGCGCCTCCAGCTTTCTGTGACCGGGATGTGGCCCCCACTCCCGCTTCTGTGACCCCTACTCCCGCTTCTGTGACCTGTATGCCGCGCCCTGGCGCGGCATACAGGTCACAGAACGACGATTGTCAGGAGGGGACGCGGGTGGGGTTGGCGTTGGAGGTGGTGGAGGTGGTGGAGGTGACGGTGGTCAGTAGGCGGTCGGCTTGGGCTTGCTGCTCGTAGCAGAGGCGGGCCAGCCAGAACCGCAGGAACCCCGAGATGGCGGCCACCGCGAACAGGGCCGCTCCCACCACGGCCAGGGTCAGGCCGATGAGGGCGAGCACGATCGCGTCCCGCTGCTGCAGCGGGTTCGTCGAGCCGTGGGACATGAAGTAGGCGATCACGCCCACGACGGGGCCGGCCAACAGGCCCACCGCACCGAGGCGGAGGAAGAGCCGGTCCCGGGCCGTGGCCGGATCACGCAGCCGCATCTCGGCCACCTCGGCCTTGAACTGCTGGATGCGCTCGCTGTTCTCGTTCATGACTCAACCACCCAAATACGCCGAGGAAAGTTTCGATTCGATCTCGTCGGGCAGGCCGACGTCGGTGACCCGGCCGCCCAGCATGATGGCGGCCCGGTCGGCGGCGCCGAGGACCACCCGGGCGAACTGCTCGACCACCAGCACGGTCACGCCGGAGCGGGCCATCTCGGCCACCTGGCCGTAGAGCTGCTCCACCACGATCGGCGCCAGCCCCATCGACAGCTCGTCGAGGACCAGCACCGCCGGGTCGGTGGACAGGCCCCGAGCCAGGGCCAGCATCTGCTGCTCCCCGCCCGACAGGGTGCCGGCCACCTGACGGCGCCGCTCGGCCAGCTTGGGAAAGCGACTGTAGGTCGCCCCTTCGACACCGGCCATGGGCTGGCCACGGTAGGTGGCCATCAGCAGGTTCTCGCGGACGGTCAGGCTGGGGAAGATCCCCCGGCCCTCGGGGATGAGACATAGACCGACCCGGGCCAGGTCATCAGGTCGTGCCCCGTTGACCCGGCGCCCCGCCAGCCAGACATCACCGCCGGTGAGCGGGTGCAGCCCGGCCAGGACCTGGAGTGTCGTGGTCTTGCCGGCGCCGTTGGGACCCAGCACGGCCATCACCTCACCGGGCCGCAGGCTGAGGTCGACCCCGTGGAGCACCTCGATGGCGCCGTAGCAGGACCGGACCCCCCGGAGCTCCAGGATCGGCGCAGGCGTCACGGTGGAGATCGTGGTGATGGCGGTCGCGGTGTTCATGGCGCTGACGTCCCGAGATAGGCGGTCAGCACCGCTTCGTTGCGCTGGATCTCGTCGGGGCTGCCGACGGCCAGCATCGACCCGAAATCGAGCACGTGGACCACCTGGCAGGTGCGCATGACCAGCTGCACGTCGTGCTCCACCAGCACCACGGCCACCCCGCTGGCGGCGATGCCGCCGAGCATCTCGCCGAACTCTTCGGTCTCCTGCTCGTCCTGGCCCGAGGCCGGTTCGTCCAGCAGCAGCACCCGGGGCTCGGTGGCCAGCGCCCGGGCCAGCTCGACCCTCCGGGCCTGGCCCGTGGGCAGTTCGTCGGAGCGGGTGTACGCCAGGGCGCTAAGCCCCACCATGGCCAGCAGCTCGTCGGCACGGGCCGCCGGCGAAGAGTTGCCCTGCACCGCCGCCGCCAGCTCTACGTTCTCGCGCACGCTGAGCAGCCCGAACATCTCCAGACGCTGGAAGGTCCGGGCCAGCCCCAGCCGGGCTCGCCTGTAAGGCGGCAGCTTGGTCAGGTCGCGGCGACCCAGCCGGACATCGCCTCGCTGGGGTGGCTGCAGCCCGGTGATCACGTTGAACAGCGTGGTCTTGCCCGCGCCATTGGGTCCGATGAGCCCGGTGACCTGGCCGGCCTCGGCGGTGAGGCTGACGTTGTCCAGGGCCAGGTTGCCGCCGAAGCGCACGGTCACGTCACGGACGTTGAGGAGACTCACGAGACCGGAACCCCTTCCAGCCCGAGGGCCCGATCGAGGGCGGCGACGTCGTCGTCGTGGAACGGACGATCGATGCCCAGCCATTCCAGCGGGACGTCGGTGTCCTCGTCGGCCAGCTCCTCGGGCGCGGCATCGGCCGACGGCAGCACGCCGAGACGCAGCAGCAGTCCGCCGGACAGCACGGCGGCGATGAGCAGACCGGCGAAGGGGAACCCGGACACCAGATCGGCCCACCGCAGGCCCAGGACCACCCCGGTGCTGGCCAGGGTGACGGCCAAGGCCAGCGGAGCGCGGCCCAACGGCGCGAACCCTTCCCGCAGGTCCTGGACGATGCCGTTGGGATTGCGACCGAGCGCGATGCCCATGGTTCCGGGCAGTACCCGGTTGAGGTCCTCCATCCACGAGTAGTCGTTGAAGAGCAGGGGCATGCCGGCCAGCAGCAGTCCGGCCAGCAGCGCGCCGGCCGCGGTGCCGATGCCTCCGACCACGCCCAGGAGCAGCAACGGCAGGCTGTTGACGAAGGTGAACTGGTCGGAGGACACCGATCCGGCGGCAGTGCCGGCATACAGTGCCCCACCGAAGCCGGCCATCCCGGCCGACAGGGTGAAGACCGCGAGCTTCAGCAGCGTCAGGTTGATGCCGACGGTGGCGGCCGCGGCCGGGCTGTCCTTCATGGCCAGCAGGCGCTGACCGAACGTGCTCCGTCGTACGGTCACCACCGCCAGGTAGAGCAGGGCGAAAGTGATGGCCATCACGATGAGCAGCCCGCCGTTGGTGTCGGTCGCTCCGAGCAGATGGGGTCGGTCGACCGACAGCCGGTTGGCCTCGAACAGCTTGATCTCCCAGGATCCGACCTTGAACGGCTGCAGCCGGAAGAGCCACTCGTCGAGCACCACTGCGAACGCTCCGGTGGCCAGGGCCAGGTAGAGGCCTCCGAGACGGATGGCCGGCAGGGCGACCAGCGCTCCGACCAGGGCGGTGACCACCGTGGCCAGGACCAGGCCGATGACCGATCCGCCCGCGCCCTGGTGGGCCATGACCACGGCGCCGATCCCGGCGAAGCTCATCTGGCACAGGGACAGCTGCCCGGCGTACCCGACCAGGGGCACGAGCGAGAGTCCGATGATGGACAAGGCCAGGATGCGAGCCGCGGACAAGGCATCGGTATCGGTGAGGATCTGGCTCAGGTAGAGCCCGGCGGCGACGAACGCGCTCGCGGTGATCAGCGAGCCCCGCCACGATGGTCTGGGGATGATCTCCCGGGTCCGCATCAGTCCGTGGCCTCGAGGCCGGGGCTGGCGCAGGACCAGCAGGACCACGAACAGCACGATGGCGGGGATGGCCAGGCGGAAGTTGTCCCACAGGATGCTCGGGCTCGGCACGTACTCGATGGCCCACGACCCCAACACCCCGATGAGCAGGGCGCCGGCGAACGTCAGCGGGAGGCTGCGCAGCCGTCCGATCATCGCCGCGGCGTAGGCGTTGACGATGAGCAAGGTGAGCGGGATGTGGGACATCTGGATCAGCGGGGCCATCAGGATCCCGCTGAGCGCGGCCAGCGACGACCCGATGGCCCAGGCCAGCATGGCCGAGCGGTTGGGCCGGGCGCCGTTGAGGGTGGACAGCGGCCGGTCGTCGACCGCGGCCCGCATGGCCACGCCGGCCCGGGTCCGGTAGAGGAACACCCGCAGCCCGACGGCCAAGGCCACCGCGATGCCCATGGCTGCGGCCCGGTGGAACGAGATGTCGACCCCGGCGACCTCGAACTTGTCGACGCCCCAGAAGCCGCGAACGGGATAGGGCTTGCCCGGATCCCAGATCAACTGACCCAGACCGAGCAGGGCGACGAGGAGGCTGATCGACACGACCACCCGGACCGTCTCGGGCGCGTCGGTCAGCCCGCGCATGATCGCCACCTCGATGAGCGCCCCGAACAGCGGCGCCAGGATGCCCAGCACCACCACCAGGGCGATCGGGGCGGGCCAGCCCCAGTCGAAGCGGAGCTGCCAGTAGGCGAAGGCCCCGAGCATGCCCATGGCACCGTGGGCGAAGTTGAAGATACCGGTGGTGGTGTACGTCAGGACGAGCCCGGTGGCCGCGACCGCCAAGATGGAGGCGATCGCGACACCGAGGATCGTGGCCTGGACGAACGCCTCCATCTACCCGCCTAGCTTGTAGATGTTGGCGTCGTCGCAGTTGTAGATCTCACCGTCGTCGGGCTGCGTCGCCTCCTCGTCGTAGACGAAGCCGTCGGTGGTGAAATCGAGGATCAGCCCGCACCGCGTGGCCGTCTCGTTGCCCGGCGAGGTCGGGGCGTGCAGCCCTCCGGCCTCCCAGTCGGTGGTGGCGGCGGCCTTCTCCAACAGGCAGTCGCGGGTCAGATCCGCGCCGCACTCGCTGGCGGACTCGGCGAAGAGCAGGAACGCCGAGAGGCTCTGGGCTCCCAGCGCCGCCGGGTACTTCCCGCTCTCGTTGTAGGTCTGCATCAGCTCCAGGTAGTCGGCCAGGGCCGGCTCCTCATCGGCCATGTCGAACGGCGGATAGGCCGACCGCAGGTACATGTCCCCACCCGCGCTGGCCTTGGCCTCGTCGATGAACTTGGTGTCGTACATGTTCGGCTGCATGGTGATGACGTCGGGATACCACCCGGCGACCTGCATGGCGTTGAGCATGTTGGTCATGTTGACCGGCTCGCCGATCAGCTCGACCGTCTGGATGTCGGCGTCCTGCAGCTCCTGCACGAAGTTGGGCCAGCCCTGCTCGCCCAGGGGCTGGTAGGCCCGCTCGTAGGCGACGTCGAACCCGATCGACTCGACGGTCTCCTTGAGCTGCCTGAACACCGTGTCGACGCCGGCGTAGGTGACGTAGAAGATGCCCATCTTGGTGGAATCGGGATGCAGGTCCTTCACCCGCTGGTACAGCTGCAGCGGGAACTCGCCCACCGGGTTGGGCACCGGCTGCACCTGCAGGCCGGCGGTCCGGCCCTCGGGGGTGACGACGAAGCCGGGCAGGTTCGGCAGGCCGCAGGCCTCGCGGGCGCCCTCGTCGGCGTTGTCGAACACCGCTCCCCCGCCGACCAGGGCGAAGACATCGCCGGAGCAGGCCTCGGCGATGCGGTCGGCGTACTCGAACAGCTTGGCGTCGAGGTCTTCGATGACGACATCGCGGCCGTTGATCCCGCCGTTGGCGTTGCACCAGGCGGCGAAGGCCACCGCGGTGTCGTACATCTCCTCGTTGAGGCCGGGGCTGGCCGGGTTGGTCTTGTCGGTGATGGTGCCGATCTTGATCTCGCTGTCGGTCACCCCGGTGTCCGAGGCGCCGGCCGGGTCGCCGTCCTGGCACACCTTGCCGAGATCGCCGAACTCGCCCTTGGCGATGCGGCTGTCGCCGGATCCGCCGCCGGTCGTGTCGGTGGTGCCGTCATCGCTGCCGCCACCGGTCTCCTTCTCGTCGCCACGCGAACACGATGCCAGCGCCGCCACCAAGACCAGGACCAACGCCAGCGCGCGCCCCCGTTTGAACATGTCGGCTCCGCCTCTTCCCCTGCTGTTCACGGATGTCCCCCTCAAGGTTGGTCCAGGAAGTTACGTCGTTGGTGCCGCACCGGCGGCGAGCGATCTGCCCAGGCGCAACAGCGCCCCGTTGGTACCGCCGAGCAGCGATTCGGTCCACTTGGCCCAGCGGAAGTAGCGGTGCAGCGGGTAGTCGGTGTCCATCCCGATGCCGCCGTGGAGATGCTGGGCCGCGTGCACGACCCGTTGGCCGCCTTCGGTGGCCCAGAAGGTGGCCACCGCCAAAGCGTCGCTGGCGTCCCAGCCGGCGTCGAGCTGCCAGATGGCCTGAAGGGCGGTGAGCCGGATGGCCTCGGTGTCGATGTAGGAGTCGGCGCAGCGGTGGCCCACGGCCTGGAAGGTGCCGATGGGCGAGCCGAACTGATGGCGCTCGGTCACGTGGCGGGCGGTGAGGGCCAGGGCCTCCTCGCAGACGCCCAGGGCGGTCAGGCACAGCAGGGCGGCGCTGCGTTGGGCCAGCCAGCTGGCCACGGTCTCGTCGCCTAGCTGGTCGACGCCGGTGAGCCGGACGTCGGAGAAGTGGACCGTCTGGTTGGGCTCGTTGGTGATGACCGTCTCGTCGACGAACTTCAGGCCCGGCAAGTCGGTGTCGACCACGAACACGCCGCTTCCGCCCGCCTCGAACTGGGCGGTCACCACCAGTGCCTTGGCCTGGCCGGCCCACGGAACCGGTGTCGCCGTGCCGGTCAGCCTCCAGCCATCGGCGTCGGCGTCGGCCACGGCGGTCAACCCTTCGGTGCCCGGGGCGTTCCAGAGAGCCACGGCCAGCGGGGCGGTGCCGTCCAGCGCTCCCGGCAACCAGCGCGCCCGGATCTCGTCACTCCCCCAGCGGGCGATGGTGAGCGCAGCTGCGGTCGAGGACCAGTACGGGACCAGCGTCACGTGCCGTCCCACCTGCTGGGCCACCATGCCTGCGGCGATCAGGTCGAGCCCGCTGCCCCCGTGGTCCTCGTCCAGGGCCAACCCCAGCAGGTCCGCTCCGGCCAGGGCGGCCCAGGCGTCGGCGGCCAGGCGCTGATCGGCCGGTCCGGCCTCCAGGGTCCGCAAGGTCTCGACCGGGCACTGCTCGGCCAGGATCCGGTCGGCCAGCTCGGAGATGGCCTGCTGTTCGTCGTCGAGTGTGAAGTCCATGTCCGTCAGGTCCTTGGCACGCGGGGCAGACCCAGGCCGAACAGGGCGATGAGGTCACGTTGGATCTCGTTGACCCCGCCGCCGAAGGTGAGG